>JBDSHZ010000061.1:0-7049 GCA_039918235.1 Pelobium sp. | reverse complement strand
AATAAATGAGCTCTTGAAAAAATCACATTTCTACCTGCAAATTAAATTAATCTATCTTTGCTATCCTATTAATGTGCAAAACTCCTAATTGTTAATATTGGATGATCACCTTTCCTAATGCAAAAATCAACATCGGTTTAAACATCACTGGCAGAAGAGCTGATGGCTATCACAATCTTGAAACTATATTTTACCCTATCAATATAAAAGATGCCTTAGAAGTTGTTGAAGGCGCTGAAATGACCTTTGAAACTTCAGGGATTGAAATTCCGGGTTATGCCAATGAAAATTTATGCTTACAGGCTTATGATTTAATGAGGAAGGATTTTGACCTTCCCAATATCCATATTCACCTGCACAAGCAGATTCCGATTGGTGCAGGTTTAGGTGGTGGTTCTGCTGATGCTGCGTTTTTTATTAAACTCATCAACGAAAAGTTTGAAATGGGAATGAGCATGGAGCAGATGCAGGCTTATTGCAGAAAATTGGGTGCAGATTGTTCTTTTTTTATAGCCAACAAACCTGTTTTTGCTTTTGAAAAAGGTGATGTTTTTGAAGCAATTGATTTGGATTTAACAAAATTTCATATGGCGTTGGTAATGCCTCCTGTTCATGTTTCTACCGGAGAAGCTTATAGAGGAGTACACCCTAAAGAACCTCAGCAGTCTTTAAAAGATTTGATTAAAATGCCAATAGAAGAATGGCAGGGACAAATAACAAATGATTTTGAAGATCATATTTTAAAAAACCATCCTCAGATTAGGGAAGTGAAAGCTTCATTATTAGAAGCAGGTGCATTGTTTTCTTTAATGAGTGGGAGCGGGGCATCGGTTTACGGAATTTTTAAAGAAGCAGTAGATTTAAGTTTTATGAAAAAAGATAATTTGGTGTTTAACAACTTATAAATGAGAAAAACAATTCAGCAAGTATTGATTATTGGAACTGTTTTTCCAGAGCCGAGATCGTCTGCAGCAGGCAGCAGGATGATGCAATTGATTGCTTCTTTTCAACAAAAAAAATGGAAAGTAACATTTGCCAGTGCCGCATCTGATAGTGAATTTATGGTTGACTTAGGCGAGCTACAGATTGATAAAGTGAGCATTAAACTTAACGATGATAGCTTTGATGAATTTGTAACAGGGTTAAAACCTGATTTAGTGCTTTTCGACCGCTTTATGACAGAAGAACAGTTTGGTTGGAGGATATCAGAGCAAGCGCCTGATGCCATTAAAGTATTGGATACCGAAGATTTACATTGTTTAAGAACTGCTAGACAAAAAGCGTGGAAGCTGCATACTAATTTCCAAGTTGAAGATTTATTATTGGAGGATGTGGCAAAACGTGAAATTGCCAGTATTCTCCGTTGTGACCTATCGCTCATCATCTCCACTTTTGAAATGAAAATTCTTATCGATTTGTTTAAAGTGGATGAATCTTTATTGCTGTTCCTTCCTTTTATGCTTGAACAAATTGATGAAGAAGCGCAAAGCAATTGGTTGGGTTTTGAAGAAAGGGAAAACTTTATTACCATTGGTAATTTTCTTCACGAACCCAATTATCAGGCAGTCATTTTTCTTAAAAATGAGATTTGGCCCCACATCCGTAAAAAGATGCCAGATGCACAGATGCATATCTATGGTGCTTATCCATCAGAAAAAGTGAATCAATTGAACAACCCGAAGCAAGGATTTTTGATTAAAGGAAGGGTTAGAAATGTGATAGATGTGATGGTGAAAGCGAGGGTTTGCTTAAGTCCTTTGATTTTTGGTGCAGGATTAAAGGGAAAACTGATTGATGCGATGTGCAGTGGAACACCTAATGTGACTACTCATATTGGTGCTGAAGGAATGCATGACGGTTTGCCTTGGAGCGGTTTTATTGCCGACCTGCCAAAAGATTTTGCAGATGATGCTGTTAAACTTTATCAAAATGAAACACTTTGGAAGAAATTTCAGCAAAATGGTGTGGAAATTATTAATCAGAATTATGATGAAAGGAATTGGTCGCCAAGGCTGATAGAAGATATTGAATTTGTTTTTAAGAATTTAGCGTCACACAGAAAAGAGAATTTTTTAGGTGCTTTATTACAGCATCATACCCTCAATAGCACTAAATATCTTTCTAAATGGATTGAGGAGAAAAACAAATCTAAAAGCTAAAGTCTTCATTTTTTGTTTTTTCTTTTAACAAACTGATCAATTTTTCAACTTTTTCATTTTGAGAAATACTTTGTAATTGAGGCAACAGCAAAAGCATTTCCTGCTGAATTAATCTGTCATTTTTCCCATAGTTGTAGATTGGGATAATGGTATCCTCAAATATTTTATCGAAACTTAAATTCTTCAAAATAATTCTAGCCTGACCCTCTTTGTTTTTAATAAAACTTAGCGGGAAATGATTAATTCTATAAGCATAAAGTTCAAATAATGATCGCAAAGCAATTATGGCAGTTCCAGGGTCATTAATCCCAGGGCTTAAAGCCTTCATCGCTATTTCTGTTAATTGTCTAAAACCGTAAAAATAATTTTCTTCAATTGATTCGCTTTTGTGTAAGAATAATGTTCTGCCTATCTCCTTTTTAATATCCTCCTCTAAATCTTTACTTATTTTTGCTATTGGCATCCCTTTTAATAAAGAAGTCCCCGGAGTAACCAAAAGCTGGATGATGATGTCATTTTCATCGCAAAGCTTCAGTAGTTCCCGTTTATCAATGGTTTCAAAAATTCCTGAGGTTGGCGTATAAATCAGTTGCTCACTTTCAACGTTAACGATGGTTTTTACTTCATGACCAACATTACAATTGTGTTCTAGCACCTCTAAAGTATTTTCGTAAATCCGCTTGATGATCACTTCATATTTTACGGATTGGGTAATGTAATGAAGAAAATAAATAAATAGAAAAAGATCAAAAATAGTGATGATGATGAGGAGGTAAATGCTGAGAGAAGGGATGTATAAACCTGAATCAATATCTCTGATGGTACTTAAAAGAAAGAAAGAGTAAACGATGGTTCCGATGTAAATTCCCAAAACAATTTGTTGGAAACGGTTCCCGATCAGTTTATCCAAAACTCGGTTAGACATTTGAGATGCGGCTTGATTGAGGACAATCATCACCATAGAAAAACTAAAAACCGCTAAAGAAATTACGCCAGCAGCCACCGCAGAAATGATACTTCGAGCAGTAGTAGAGTCTTTAATGCTGAGCCATGGAATCTGTGATTTAAAATCTTTCCCTTGTATAGAAAAGTCAAAACCCATCATTACAATAGCCAAAATCAAAAAAAGTAACCCAATTAAAGCTGGATAAAATGATATGCTATTTAAGATTTTATGATAATGGTCTTTAATCCATAATTTAATAATACTCCACATTTCAATTTCAGAGAAAATATTGTGCCATATATTTTAAAAAAAAAGCTTATTAAATAAATAAAATTTGAAATGAGTGGGAATGAATTTTATTTTCAGGGTACATAATCCATCGGCACACTGTCTGCTACTTTTTCCCAAGCCCAATAACCTTCAAAAAGCATTGATCTAGGATTGTAAATTCCCCCATTTTCATAGAAATAAATTGGCCTTATTTCTACATTGATTAATGATATCTGAAAATCAGGAATATCTAAAGGCCTACTGATAGAAAGATTGAGTTGATTGGCAAAATTAATGTCTTCTTTTTCTTTAGTGTAAATCACATAAAGAATATCAGTGAAGTTAATGAACTTTATATTTTTATTTAAGGTGCTGGTTAAGGTATCAGGGTTAATCTCAGTTTTATTTAAGAAAGAAATTTCTTTTGCCATTTTCTTTTGTTTCATCCAGTAATTTAGAGAATCGCTTACTGTGTTCCCTAATATTAATGCACTGCTAAATTTCTTAACTTTTGCATTGATCAAACTATCATTGAGTCTTTGAGGGTTCAGACTTTTTATGAGTTTATACATTATAAAACCGTCTTCTTTAGTTTTTCCTTTATAAAGCGAATGAAAGAATTGTTGCGAAGAACCTTGATAAGCAATTAGCCTGGCTTTTGCCCATCTTTTTTTCTGAGCTTTAGAACCTTTGAGATCTTCATAATAAGGATTGCCTTCAAAATATAAAATGTTTGTTTTGTAATTATATTGAAAATCTCTTACTAAATATTTGATTTTATAGCCCAGTGCTTTATTCTCTATGATTAAAAAATCATTACAGTTTACTGATAGTATTTTCTTTTCTTCATCATAATCGATATTTAATACTGAAGGGTTCAGCATTTTACACTTCATGGCATTTGGTGTAGTGCCAATAAAATAATCTTTAAAAAGGTTAACATAATAGTCTCTGTTAGGATCAGGTTTTACCACTACCTCATTTAAAGCAATCATACTTTCTTTAAGAGAAATGTTGAGGGTGATAGACTGATCTGAAACGATGATATTTTTGGTCTGTGATTCAAATCCGATCATCTGTACCAGTAAGTCGTAATTCCCAGGCTTCAAGCCTAATTTAAAAGCCCCGTCATTATTGGTAACGGTGGCAATTTTATAGCCACTGACGTAAATACCTGCTCCTGGGAGCACTTCACCTTTTGTATCTTTTACTATTCCACTAATGCTCAAAGTTTCTTGAGCAAGAATAATTTTCGCAAAACATAGGAAGAAATAAAGAAGGAGGTATTTTTTCATATATCTAAGTTAATTATAAAACAAAAAGAGAGCGGTTTTCGTCGCTCTCTTTAAAATATTTCTTTATGGATGTGGATTAAATCTCTCCACCACCAATTTTGTCCATCACATCCATACTTACACCTGTGGAAGAGTAACCACCGTCGTGGAATAAGTTCTGCATGGTGACCATGCGGGTTAAATCAGAAAATAGCGTAATACAGTAATCAGCACAAGATGCAGCATCCGCATTTCCCAATGGGGCAATTTTATCTGCAAAATCAAAGAAATTATCAAAACCTTTAATTCCTGAACCTGCAGTGGTGCGGGTTGGGGATTGAGATACTGTGTTGATCCTTACTTTTTTATCTACTCCATAATGGTAACCAAAGCTACGGGCAATAGATTCCAACATTGCTTTAATATCAGCCATATCCGTATAGAAAGGATAAGTACGTTGAGCAGCCATGTAGGTTAATGCTACAACGCTTCCACCTTCTGCAATCGCATCAAGGTTTTTTGCTGCTGCCAGCATTTTATGTAAGGATAATGCAGAAACATCAATGCCTTTTTGGAAATAATCATAATTTGATTCGGTATAAGGAATTTTCTTTCTAATGTTCACACTCATGCCAATAGAATGTAAAACAAAATCAATTTTACCACCTAAAATTTCCTGAGCCTCAGTAAATAGATGGGTTAATTCCTCCATGTTGGTCGCATCAGCAGGGATAATCTGAGACCCTGTTTTATCTGCCAAAATTTTTATTTCCCCCATACGCATGGCTATGGGTGCATTGGTTAATACAAATGTAGCGCCTTCTTCATGAGCCTTTTCAGCTACTTTCCAAGCTATTGAGTTTGCGTCTAATGCACCGGTAATGATGCCGCGTTTTCCTTTTAATAAATTGTAAGCCATTGTTAGTGTGTTTTTTGTTAGGAGCCAGTCAATATTAAATCATTTAAATTTAACATACTGTTCCTGTTTTTTGTAAAGGTTATAAATTTTTAGAATTAATCCAGATTAATTTTGCAAAAGCTCTCTGGCATTTTGCAATGCCGATTCTTTTGGATTTTCGCCGCTCAGCATTTTAGCAATTTCCATTACCCTTTCACTTTCATTTAATTTTTTAATCTGTGTATAGGTGAAATCATCTTTTGTGACTTTGTGAACAAAATAATGGGCTTTTCCTTTACTGGCCATTTGAGGTAAATGTGTAATGGTTATCACCTGCATATCATGAGCTAGTTTTTGCATAATATTACCCACTCTGTTAGCCACTTCTCCAGAAACTCCTGTGTCAATTTCATCAAAAATGATGGTTGGCAACGCAGTTTTCTGCGCAATTAATGATTTGATGCTCAACATTAACCTAGAAAGCTCACCACCTGATGCCACCTTATTTAACTCGTTTAAAGCATGTCCTTTATTGGCGTTGAAAAGGAATTTGATTTTATCAATCCCATCCTTGTCAAAATCTACCGTTGCTTCTTGCTGTACTTTCAGCTGTGCATTGCCCATTCCCACATGATCCAATGTTTCTAAAATATGTTTTTCAATAGAAGGAATAACATTTGCCCTATTTTTACTGATTTTTTGGGCTTTTGAAGCTAGTTCAATACTCAATTTTTGAAGTTCCTTTTCTATCTTAATTAAATCCTCATCAGCAAACAGAATCTTATTCAGTTTTTCGCTAAAATCATCTTTAATGGCAATCAGCTCCTGATTACTATTCACACGATGTTTTTTCTGCAGCGCAAATAGCAAACTTAAACGGTCATTAATTTCTTCGGCTCGGCTTTCATTAAAAGAAGTAGATTGTTCTAACGTGTCTAATTCCCCTGCAATATCTTTTAGCTCTATCAAAGTGCTTTTTAATCGCTCTGCCAATGGCATTAATTCCGGTTGGTATTTTTCTATAGACTGAACCTGACTTAAAGCTTCTTTTAATTTGAGGAGTGCAGAATCTTCACTGCTATCCACAAGGTAATTTGCGGACAGTAAATTTTTCTTAATCTCTTCTGCATGTGTTAAACTATTCAGCTCTGCTTCCAGATGCTCTTGTTCATCACTTATTAAACCTGTGTTTTCTAGTTCATCAAATACAAACTGAAAATAATCCTGATCGGCTTTGGCCTGTTCACTTTCTTCTTTTAAAAGGTGTGATTTTTTTTGAAGCTTTTTATAGTCGTTATACTGTTTTTTATAGCCTGTAAGCAGTTCTTCATGCTGCGCCATTAAATCTACCACCAATAGTTGAAAGTCGGCGTTGTTGATTTCTAAGGTGGCATGTTGTGAATGTACGTCAATGAGTTGTTGCCCTAAAGCTTTCAATACATTTAAAGTAACAGGAGTATCATTAATAAATGCCCTGGATTTTCCGTCTAAAGCAATTTCTC
>JBDSHZ010000060.1:0-2659 GCA_039918235.1 Pelobium sp. | reverse complement strand
TTATCTCCTTTGATGATATTTAAGTCTTCTGCCATCCCGCAAAATTAACAGAATCGATGGAGTAATTCGCGCTGTTTGAAATGGTACTATTTTTTTTACATTTATTTCACACCTTAATTTTTACCTTAGGAATCTAAATAGATTTCATGAAAAGAATAACTTACCTCCTTTTATTTGGACTAATACTCCAAATCTCAAGCCTTCAGGCTCAAAACATAGAAAATAAGACCAAAGGGTTTAAAAAATACCCGGGTTACTTCAATTTTTACTGGGATGAGGCTTCCGGAAAGATTTTTATGGAGGTAGATAAGTTGAATCAGGAGTTTTTGTACGTGAGCACTTTACCATTTGGCGTTGGATCTAACGATTTAGGCCTGGACCGTGGACAGATTGGTGAAAATAAGGTGCTAAAATTTGTAAAGTTTGGACCTAAAGTACTTTTGCAACAACCCAACTACGACTATAGGGCCATTACTTCAAACATTGACGAAAAGAATTCTGTGGAGCAGGCATTTGCCAGCTCAGTTATTTTTGGCTTTAAAGCAGAAGCAATTGACGGTGATAAGGTACTGATTGACCTCACTCCTTTCCTGATGCGTGATGTCCACCAGATTGGAGATAAACTAACATCAATGGGACAAGGCAGCTATCGGGCTGATGAATCCAGATCTGCCATTTACCTTCCCAACACCAAAAACTTTCCTAAAAACACAGAATTTGAATCCATCATTACTTTAACTGGAACGGCCAAAGGACGCGAAATCAGATCAGTGACACCAGATGCAGATGCGGTAACGGTACATACCCACCAATCTTTTGTAGAACTTCCCGATAACAATTATCAACCAAGAAAATTTGACCCGAGAGCAGGTTTTTTCAGCACCAGCTACCTAGATTATGCCACTCCTATTGATCAAGATATTGAAAAGAAATTTATCGTGAGACATCGTTTGGAAAAGAAAGATCCTAGCGCAAAAATCAGCGAAGCAAAAGAACCTATCATCTATTATCTTGATCGTGGTGCTCCTGAGCCAGTTCGCTCTGCTTTAATGGATGGCGCAAAATGGTGGAACCAAGCATTCGAAGCTGCGGGTTATAAAGATGCTTTTCAGGTAAAATTATTACCAGAAGGAGTTGACCCAATGGATATCCGATACAATTTGGTACAATGGGTACACCGCTCTACCAGGGGTTGGTCTTATGGTTCATCCATTACCGATCCAAGAACTGGCGAAATCATAAAAGGCCAGGTTTCATTAGGTTCTTTAAGGGTAAGACAAGATTATTTGATTGCTACAGGTTTATTGTTGCCTTACGGAAATGAGAAACAGCAGGAAGATGAAATGATGAAAATGTCTTTAGCCAGAATCCGTCAATTGGCGGCGCATGAGATTGGACATACCCTAGGATTATACCATAACTACTCTGCAAGTACTTTAGAACGCTCTTCGGTAATGGATTATCCTATGCCACGTATCAAAATGGATTCCAAAGGGAAAATAGATTTGAGTGATGCATATGCTGTGGGTATTGGTTCTTGGGATAAGCGGGCCATCACTTACGGTTACCAGGATTTTCCGAAAGGAACAGATGAAAATAAAGCTTTAGATCAAATCATTAAAGAAACACTTAAACAGGGTCTTAATTTTATTTCTGATGCAGATTCCAGACCAGAAGGCAGTGCACATCCTGATGCTCATCTTTGGGATGATGGGAATGACCCGATTGCTGAATTTGATCAATTGATGAAAATCAGAAAAAGCGTGTTGAGTAAATTTTCTGAAAATGCAATCCAAACCGGGATGCCCATGGCGACCATTGAAGAAGCATTGGTTCCTATTTATTTATTGCACAGGTATCAATTGGAAGCAGTTTCTAAAAGTTTAGGCGGACTTTATTATACTTATGCCGTAAAAGGCGACGGGCAAACGGTGACCGAATTTGTTAAACCAGAAACTCAGGAAAAAGCATTGGATGCTTTATTGTCGTCTATATCTCCTACCAATCTGGCTCTTCCAGAAAGCTTGATAGAAAAGATCCCTCCTCGCCCTATTGGCTATCCAAGAAGTAGAGAAACCTTTAAATCCAACACAGGTTTAACCTTTGATCCTATAGCTGCAGCCGAATCGTTAACAAATACCACATTAAGGTTAATGTTAAATCCAGATCGCTTAGCAAGAATTGTGGAGCATCATTCAAGAGACAAAAGTCAGCCTGCTTTAGAAGATATTTTAGCTAAGCTGATCAACAAAACCATTAAAAATAATAACTTAAATACAGAAGATTTTAATGGCGAATTATACAGAATGGCGCAAATAGCTACTTTGAAACAAATTTTAAACACTTTATCTTCAGACAGAACTCCTGATCAAGTAAAAGCAAGATTAGCTTATGCTGTTGAGGACATTAAATCTGCTTTCAATGAGGGTGCTGCTGCTTCAAAAGCTTATCAAAAAGGAAATGCTTTGGTTATTTTAGGATTGATCAACAGATTTGAACAACATCCAGAAGAATTTAAATTGCCACAACCTTTACCAATGCCAGATGGTTCACCAATTGGAAATGAAGATTTTGACTATTAAATGTAAGGTTTCTTAAAAATGACCGACATCAATGATAAAGCAATTCTGAACCCTGAAAAATGGGTTCAGAATTATGC
>JBDSHZ010000059.1:0-6003 GCA_039918235.1 Pelobium sp. | reverse complement strand
TAATTTTATCTCTTAGCATTGGGTTTTGCTTTAATTGTAAATAATTGATTGTCAGTTAATTAAATACAATAATCATGCCCTTTGCTATCTTTTTGTTAACTATTTCTTATCCCGAACTCACGTTAATATTACTAAAACTTAAACCACCTTTAATTCCAAAACTTTGTGCATTTGCAGCTCCTGTTGCGAACAGTGCGAAAGCGAGTATAAATAACTTTTTCATTTTCTTAAATTTTCCTATCCATAGGAAAGAACTGTGCCAGAAAAGCCTTTTAAGACATTATTAAATTGAAACCGCTTGATTTTTAAATGATGAAAGAAAATGTTACCTCAATTTAGTAATTCTAGAAATATAAAGTCTTTTCTTTGTACTCATGATTTAATGTAGTTTTTAAGCTACATTTCAAATTTCAAATAACATGATCTATTTAATATTTCCGGTAATTTATATCCTAGTTAACGTCTTACTCACTTTATTAATTAGATCTTTTATCAAAAAAAGAATCGAACAAAAATTTATGGCTTGGTCTTATAGTGTATCCATTAGCCTTGGTATTACGTTTATCATGACGATCGCATTTTTCACCTTGTTTGCTAAAAATATTTTAGGTTATTACTATTAAAAAAATGAAGAATAAATTTCTTTTTACTGCGCTCCTTTTTGCGTCTTTTGGATTTGTTTCAGAAGCGCAAACCCGTGTTCCTTTTATACAGACTTTACAAAACCCCAATCGTTGGGTTGATTCTGTTTTTAACAAAATGAACCGGAATCAAAAAATTTCTCAACTTTTTATGGTGAGGGCCCATACAGATTTAGGGCAACGTTATATTGACTCTATTGCAGCGGTCATCAAAAAAGAACATATCGGAGGCATCGTGTTTTTTCAAGGCGGACCCGGCAGACAAGCCATTGCCACCAACCAATATCAAGCTGTTTCTAAAGTTCCATTAATGATTGCTTTAGATGGAGAATGGGGTTTAGGAATGCGCTTAGACAGCACCCTTTCTTATCCTTACCAAATGACTTTAGGTGCCATTCAGGATAAATCCCTGATTTACCAAATGGGATTGGAAGTAGCCAAAGATTTTAAGCGTTTAGGCATGCAGATTAATTTTGCTCCGGATATGGATGTGAATAACAATCCTAGAAATCCGGTAATTAATTACCGTTCTTTCGGCGAAAACAAATATAACGTTGCCGAGAAAGGCATTGCCTATATGAAAGGCATGCAAGACGGCGGCATTTTCACCACTGCCAAACATTTTCCCGGACATGGAGATACTGATGTAGATTCTCATTTTGACTTGCCACAATTGCCATTTACGGCAGGCAGGTTAGATTCCTTAGAAATGTACCCCTTTAAGCAGGCTTTTGATGCTGGCTTAAGTGGCGTTATGGTAGCGCACATGAGCATCCCAGCATTAGATCCAACTCCGCATGTTCCTTCTACTTTGTCTAAACCTATTGTCACCGGAATTTTAAAAGAAAAATTAGGCTTTAAAGGATTGATATTTTCTGATGCCATGGGCATGAAAGGGGTAGTGAAGTATTTCCCTAACGGTGAAGCCGATGTTAGAGGCATAATTGCTGGAATGGATGTGATTGAACTTTCAGAAAATTCAGACCGGGCCGTAAAGCTGATCAGGAAATCCATCCGCCAGAAAAGGTTGAGCTGGGAGGATATTGATGAAAAGGTAAAAAGAATATTGCAGGCAAAATATTGGATGGGTTTAAATGATTTAAAACCTGTTGATCCCAAAAATATCGTTCAGGATTTAAACAGACTTGCCTCACAACAATTGGTACAAAAACTGACAGATGCCTCAGTTACTGTTTTAAACTACGCCAGCCTTTTTCCATTACAAAATGATTTTGTCCGTAAAACTGCCATTTTGAGCATTGGCCCAAGTGGGGTTACTCCTTTTTCTGAAGCTATAAAAAACACTAATTCCTTCCTGTTCATTGTTCCAAAAGACATCACTTTAGTGGAGTTGGAAAAAGTAAAAAATGAGCTAAAGAAATATAACCAGTTTATTATGGCCATACATGATACCCGTAAAAGACCGGCAAGCACTTTAGATTATAACAATCCGCTGAAACTTTTTATAGCTGATATGGCCTCTAAAAACACCATTTCTGTTGTTTTTGCAAATCCTTATACGGTTGCAGGTTTACCGGGATTAGAGAAAAGCAAGGCATTAATTATGGGATACCAAGATATGCCAGAAATGGAAAAGTCTGCCGCAAAAGTGATTTTGGGAAACTTAAAAGCCAATGGAAAACTTCCGGTAACCATCAACTCTTTTTTTAAGTATGGTGATGGAGCGCAGATGAAATAAGGATTAACAAGTGTGGCTAGTAAGATTTCTTCAATCTTTGAAATGAAGAAAAATTTCCTGCCACATTTCTTATATTTATGGCTATGCAAAACCATCTGGCCAAATACAACCAAAACTTTTTAGAAGCTTTAGCAAAACTGAATGAGAACCAGCGGAAAGCGGTAGAGCAAACCGAAGGTCCGGTTTTGGTAATTGCTGGCCCGGGAACTGGGAAAACCCAGATTTTAGCAGCCAGAATAGGAAACATCCTTTTAAAAACAGATACTCAAGCATACAATATCCTTTGTTTAACCTATACTGACGCAGGTGCAGTCGCCATGCGGAAACGCCTCTTTGATTTTATTGGACCAGAGGCTTATCGGGTAAATATTTATACTTTCCATGCTTTTTGTAATGATATCATTCAAGAAAATCTGGATTATTTTGGCAAGCTGGAGCTAGATGCTATATCTGATCTGGAGCGCATGGAACTCTTCAGAAACTTGGTAGATGGTTTTGATAAAGACCATTCTTTAAAGCGTTTTAGGGGAGATGTATATTATGAAGTGAAACGCTTACAAAATCTCTTTTCAATCATGAAAAAAGAAGATTGGTCGGCGAGTTTTATTACTGAAAAGGTTGATGAATTTTTAGCACATATAGATTGTTGTGAACCCGATTCACCTTATTACAGCATTTACAAATACACCAAGAAATATAAAGAAAAAGCAGCGGGAGATTTTAAGCCAGCCTTTGAAACCTTCAAGGAAAACATGGAAAAGTTGCGGGCCGCAGTGGCCGAGTTTCCTAAATACCAGCAAATGATGCGTGATGCCGGAAGGTATGATTTTGATGACATGATCATTTGGGTGTTGGAAGCTTTCAAGAATGATCCTTTATTTTTGATGAATTACCAAGAGCGTTACCAATATATTTTGGTGGATGAATACCAGGATACGAGTGGTTCTCAAAATGAACTGATTTCTTTACTCATCAGCTATTGGGACCAGCCAAATATTTTTGTAGTGGGGGATGATGACCAATCTATTTTCCGTTTCCAAGGTGCAAACATTGCCAATATTGAAGCTTACAGCAATCAGTATTCAAAAGATTTGTACCGTGTAATGTTAACGGATAATTACCGATCTACTCAACCCATTCTTGATATTTCCCGAGTACTCATAGAACATAATAAAGAGCGTATTCAGCTTCCCGGATTAAACAAACATTTATTGACTAAAAATTCGGCTTTGGCCGAGCTAAAAGCTTTACCAGAAATTAACGCTTATGAAACCCAATTTCATGAATTTGCAACCATCACTCATGAAGTTGACTCACTAATAAATGAAGGCGTAAAACCGCAAGAAATTGCAGTGATTTATAAAGAACATAAATCTGGTGAAGAGCTGGCGAGGTATTTCCAAATCAAAGGTATCCCTGTAAATACCAAGAGAAAAGTAAATATATTAAAAGAACCTTTCGGTAAAAAAATCATCAATATTTTACGCTATTTGGCTTTGGAAAACGATTTTCCATATAGTGGAGATGTCTTACTGTTTGAAATTATGCATTATGATTTTTACCAAATTGCACCAATGGATGCTGCAAAAATTTCGGTAGAAGTCAAAAATTTCAACAGCTCTAACCGTAAAAAAACCACTTCCATCCGCAGGAAAATCCACGAAATTGCGGCTAAGCCACAACAAACTTTATTTGATAGCGAAAGTACCCAACATATCAAGCGCTTGAGTGATGATCTGGAATTCTGGATTAAAGAAACCAATAACCTCACCATTCAGGTATTATTTGAAAAGATTATGGTTCGGGGCGGAATTTTAGCTTATGTGCTCAAGTCATCTCATAAAACTTGGCTGATGCAGGTGCTTTCCTCTCTTTTCAATTTCTTGAAAGAGGAAACCCGTAAAAAGCCAGATCTCCATCTAAAAGAATTTGTAAATCTTTTAGATCTGCTAGAACAAAACGATCTTTCCTTAGACCTGCATCAAAATATATTTAATGAAAATGGCGTTAACTTTTTAACCTGTCACGGTTCTAAAGGATTAGAGTTTGAATATGTTTACCTCATTGGTGCCACTACAAATGTTTGGGAAAAGAAAAG
Organism: Pelobium sp.; assembly: GCA_039918235.1. Classification (GTDB taxonomy): domain Bacteria; phylum Bacteroidota; class Bacteroidia; order Sphingobacteriales; family Sphingobacteriaceae; genus Pseudopedobacter. The sequence continues at coordinate 1,565 of JBDSHZ010000059.1, read as the reverse complement.
AAAAAATAGCAGCGGACAGTTCAAATTGCCGGATAATGTATTCGCTGGAACAGCCAATGCGAACGATGAAGAAGAATTGCGCCGTTTGTTTTATGTGGCTTTAACCCGAGCTAAAAAGCATTTAAAAATCTCCTATCCAGAAATGGATACCAAAGGAAAATTATTGGAGCACACCCTTTTCATCGGAGAAATCCTATCGGCTTCTGATTTGCAAATTGAGCGGAAAAAGGTAGAGGAGGAATTACTTACCGATTTCTTCATCCTTCAGTTTTCTGAAGAGGAAAAACCAGCCATAGGCTTAGTAGATAAAGAATACATCAAACATCTTTTAGAGAATTATTCTTTAAGTGTAACCCATTTAAACAATTACCTGGATTGTCCGTTAAAATTCTATTTCCAAAACCTGATACAGGTACCTAGTGGCAAAAGCGACACCTTAACTTTTGGCTCGGCAGTACATTGGGCACTCAATAAATTGTTCCGTTCTTTAATGGAAAATGAGCAACAGTTTCATGGTTTGCCACAGTTTTTATCAGATTTTCATTGGTATATGAAACGTAACCGTGAAGCTTTTACCGATGAACAATTTAAAAGAAGATCAGAATATGGGGATAAAATCCTTCCAGAATATTATAACAAATACATTGATAGTTGGGAGAAAGTAACGGTAACAGAGTACCCTATTAAAAATGTAGAAACAGACGGAGTGCCTATCAAAGGAATTATTGACAAGCTGGAGTTTAATGGGAAGCAGGTAAACGTAGTAGATTATAAAACCGGGAATTACGAATATGCCAAGCCTAAGTTTGAAGCTCCAAGTGAAAAGAATCCTTTAGGTGGAGATTACTGGCGTCAAGGTGTTTTTTACAAAATTTTGGTAGATAGTGATGCCCGTAAAGATTGGGAAGTGGTAAGTACCGAATTTGATTTTATTGAGCCGGTAAAAGGAGAATATAAAAAAGAGTCGGTTTACATTACGCCGGAAAACTATGCTTTTGTAAAACAGCAGATTAAAGATACCTATTCAAAAATCATGAATATGGAATTTACGGAAGGTTGTGGTAAGGCCGACTGTCATTGGTGTACGTTTGTGAAAAGTAATTTTACCAATGCAGATGGCATCATGACAGATTTAAAAGAGAATGAAATTTAGTGTTATTGCATTACGGTTGATTAAATCTGAAAACACTTTGAGCACAACTGCATAAGGATGAAAAAAGAAATTATCCTCATTATTATCGCTCAATTTTTTTGCACTTCCTTATGGTTTGCTGGAAATGCAGTATTGGCTGATATTGTTAACACCGTAACGATTGATCCTGATTTTTTAGCCAACCTCACCAGCTCCGTTCAGTTTGGTTTATCAGTGGGACTTTGGTTTTTGCTATTTCAGCTATAGCTGATCGATTTTCTCCTTCTAAAGTCTTTTTTATATCCGCCATTATTGCTGCTGTTTTTAATTTGGGAATGATCATCCCCGATTTAAGCGAATTTATTTTGTTGTTTTTTAGGTTTTCAACCGGATTTTTTCTTGCTGGAATTTACCCAGTTGGGATGAAAATAGC
>JBDSHZ010000058.1:0-3883 GCA_039918235.1 Pelobium sp. | reverse complement strand
TAATTTTATCTCTTAGCATTGGGTTTTGCTTTAATTGTAAATAATTGATTGTCAGTTAATTAAATACAATAATCATGCCCTTTGCTATCTTTTTGTTAACTATTTCTTATCCCGAACTCACGTTAATTAAGAAATCAAAACCTTATACATGTTAAAAGTTAGCCATATTGTTAAAGAATATGCCAAACACAGGGCATTAGATGATGTGAGTTTAGAGGTAGAAAAAGGAACCATATTTGGGCTGTTAGGTCCAAATGGAGCCGGAAAAACTTCACTCATCAGAATCATCAATCAAATTACCGCACCAGACGAAGGAGAAATCTTCATCAACGGTGAAAAACTGAACCAATCGCATATCAACAAAATTGGTTACCTGCCAGAAGAACGCGGGCTGTACAAGAAAATGGAAATTGGAGAGCAGATGTTGTATCTGGCACAATTGAAAGGATTAAGCAGAGCGGAAGCCACTAAAAGGATAAAATTCTGGTTTGAGAAAATGCAGATGGAAGACTGGTGGAAGAAAAAAGTGGAAGATCTTTCTAAAGGAATGCAACAGAAAGTACAATTTGTGGCCACTGTACTTCACCAGCCTGAATTAATTATACTAGATGAACCCTTTTCTGGTTTTGATCCTGTGAATGCCGAGGTGATCAAAAATGAAATCCTGGAGCTCAACAAAAATGGGTCTACCATCATCTTTTCCACCCACCGTATGGAGTCGGTAGAAGAATTATGTGATCACATTGCACTCATCCATAAATCTCATAAAATATTAGACGGTACGGTAAAAAATGTTAAAAATGCCTACCGCAACAACACTTTTCATGTGGGCACCACCAAAAAGTTTGAAACTTCAGGATTGAAAACATTTGAAATACTGTCTTCCAGTGAGGTAGAGGAAGGTGAACATTTCACGGTAAAGTTAAAAGACGGTTTTACCACAAATGATATTCTACAGGAATTAATTCCACAAACAGGAATTACCTATCTGGAAGAAGTCATTCCTACCATCAACCAGATATTCATTGAAAAAGTTAAACAATTAAACTAATCCTCATCATGAACAAAGTATTTCTAATCATACAAAGAGAATACCTTAGCAGGGTTAAAAAGAAATCATTCCTAGTACTTACTTTTTTGGTACCCGCACTTTTTATTGGGATGATGTCTTTAGTGGTTTATTTAAGTACCAGTAAAGATGATAAAGCAAAAGATTTTAAAGTTTTAGACCAGTCAGGAATTTTTCAGGAGCAGTTCAACAATTCCTCCAATCTTAATTTCAGTTACATTAAAGGAGATTATGATCAGGCCAAGAAAGACATCAGAAAAGAGAAAGATGATTTCTTATTATATATTCCTTCTGATTATGCCCAAAGTGGGAATATAGAGGTAATAGGAGAGAAAAAACCTGGCATTAGGGCAATAGACGACATTGAAACACAGATGGAAACCATCTTGAGAAACAAAAAACTGATTGCCGCAGGTATTGATACTGCTGTGCTGAACAGTAGCAAAGCCAAAGTGAGTATTAATGCCAAACAATTGACAGATGAAGGAGAGAAAGATGCCAGTTTAGGTGCCACCTATATTGTAGGTTTTGTTGCGGCATTCATGATTTATCTGGCATTATTTATTTATGGCGCTCAAGTAATGCGTGGCGTAATTGAGGAAAAAACAAGTAGAATTATTGAAGTCATTGTTTCTTCTGTAAAGCCTTTTCAATTGATGTTGGGTAAAATATTGGGGATTGGAGCAGTGGGTTTAACTCAATTTTTATTGTGGATTATTTTGAGCACAGGGCTATCAACTTTAGCGGCAGGTTACTTAAGCAGTGGACCGCAACCTACAAAAACAGAGCAAGTAATTAAAAAAGATGCCAACCATCCAGACATGCAGGAGGTAAACTCAGGAAATAAAGTTTCACAGTTTATGAAAGCTGCTGATACCCTTAACTTTCCTTATATCATCGGAACTTTTCTGTTTTACTTCTTAGGAGGCTATCTATTGTACAGTGCTTTATTTGCTGCAGTAGGTTCTGCAGTAGATAACGAAACAGAAACGCAACAGTTTATGTTGCCCATTACGCTCCCGCTCATATTCACCTTTATTTTAGGGATGAACGTGATTGTGAACAATCCTGATAGCCCCCTTTCTTTTTGGTTGTCCATTATTCCTTTTACCTCTCCAATTGCCATGATGATCCGTATTCCTTTTGGTGTACCGCTTTGGCAACTGATTTTATCTATGGTTTTACTGGTAGGTGGTTTCATTTTTACCACTTGGGTAGCCTCTAGAATTTACCGTGTAGGAATTTTAATGTACGGTAAAAAAGTAAGTTATAAAGAGCTGGCCAAATGGTTTAATTATAAAGAATAATTAAGGCATTGCTTTTGATAAACTGGTCCATGGTAAATAACCATGGACTTTTTTACTATTTAACTTTTCAATAATGAACTCCACTATAAAAGCCGTCATTGATATTGGCACCAATACTTTTCATTTACTCATTGTCGAAGTTGATTCCTTAAACAATATCAAAGTCATCCATAAAAATACCATTGCAGTAAAACTTGGAGAAGGTGGCGTGAATAAAGGGTTTATTACTGATGCTGCTTATCAACGTGGAATAGATGCCCTAATCGTTTATAGGAAAGAGTTAGATGAACATGAAATTAAGGATGTATTTGCAACTGCTACTGCAGCGGTAAGAGATGCATCTAATGGGGAAGCTTTTATCAAAGAGGCATTAGAAAAGGCCAATATTAAAATTACTTTGATAGATGGATTAAAAGAAGCCACTTACATTTACGCTGGTACAAAAGGTGCGGGGATTTTGAATGATCAAATAGCACTAATTATGGATATTGGTGGCGGAAGTGTAGAATTTATCATCTGCAATGAGCATAAAATATTTTGGAAAAATAGCTATCAATTGGGAGCAGCAAGGTTGTTAGCTGATTTTTATACTTCAGAAAGTCCGATAGCGGATGACATTATTAAACAAATGGAAGCAGTTTTTGAAGATAAAACTGTCGGTCTTTTTAAAGCCATTCAAGAATTTAAACCTCAGGAATTGATAGGAACGGCTGGCTCCTTTGATTCTTTTGCAAACATCACTGCTAAAAGAAAGAACATGATATTTGATGCATCAATAATGCGTGATTTTCATTTTGATCTGGCCTCGTTTAAAACATTGCTAAAAGAAATCATTTCAAGCAGTCATCAAGAAAGAATTGACATGGAAGGCTTGATTCCTTTAAGAATTGACATGATATTGATGGCATCTATCCTTACTCAATACATTCTGAATAAGGGGAAATTGAAAAAAGTGACTACCTGTACCTATTCCTTAAAAGAAGGATTATTATTGAGCGAAGGTTAAATAACGTCAAAATTAGCTAATTCTTTAAATAACCTTTCTGTAGGTAGGCCCATTACATTGGTATAAGAACCGTTAATGCGCTTCACTCCTACCATCCCAATCCAATCCTGAATGCCATAAGCCCCAGCTTTGTCCATGGGTTTAAATTCAAGAATATAATACCACAATTGTTCATCAGTTAAATGGGTAAAAGTGACTTCAGTAGTTTCAGAAAAATTAAATGTTTTGTTCTCACTTTTCAAGGTTACGCCGGTAATTACTTGATGGGTATTTCCATTTAAACTACTGAGCATTTCAAAAGCGTGTTGGTCATCCTTAGGTTTACCTAAAAGTTTTTGATCTAGTAAAACTACAGTGTCTGAAGTAATGATCATCCCATCTGCTTTAGCTTCAAAAGCTTCAGCCTTTTTATTTGAAATATAACCTGCCACTTTTTCTAAAGCTAAATGAGCAGGGTAGCTCTCATCAACTTCTTTTAAAAGCAATTCATATTCGAAACCC
>JBDSHZ010000057.1:0-5958 GCA_039918235.1 Pelobium sp. | reverse complement strand
ACAGCCAGATATCAAACTTTTGGTTTCTGATAATCGGAAATCTATCCTGGAAAATTTAAAAGAGCGTTTTGCTTTAGCAGGAATCAGAAATTATCAAAGGAAATTGTTTGATTTAACCCTTAGTCAGGATTTGTTTTTACACGATTATGAATTTGACGGAATCATTATGGATGCACCTTGCAGTGGTTCGGGCACTTGGGGACGTACCCCAGAAATGATTGCCCAATTTGCAGATCATAAAATTAAATTCTTTACTGAACTGCAAAGAAAAATTGCTAAAAATGTAATCAAGTATTTAAAACCCGGAAAGCCTTTTATTTACATTACCTGCTCTGTTTTTAAACAGGAGAATGAAGAGCAGGTGAGCTGGCTTTGTAAAGAATTTGATTTAGAAGTAGCGCAACAGGAACTCATTAAGGGTTATGAGGCTAAAGCGGATACGATGTTTGTAGCAAGGTTGATTAAGAATTAGTATTTTTCTTTCATTTGCCACGTCATCCTAAATTATCCAACCCCTTCATTTACCACCGTCATTCTGAGCGATAGCGAAGAATCTCCGTGGGTATAGTGATGACATTCATAACAGATTGACCTTTCTTTCGCCCAAACCGCTCAAACCTTTCCGGCCCTATGGCGGGCCAAGCCTAGTTACTTTTTTCCGAAAGAAGTAACCAAAAACTCTCCGCTACGCCGGTTGCTTTGAAAGGCATTGCAATTGTCCTTCATCTCTTCCGCAACCGCCTGAGGCGGAATAAAAAAGCATATCAAAGGTTTATCTGGCAATTGATATCTTAAAGCAATAGTTTCTTTTCTTTCAACAATGGCATCCTTACAAACTTTATCTGCTAAATGGCTCTGCCAAGAGTCTTAGTATACGATAACCTCCCCCGTCATCCTCTGTCGCTAGCGAAAGGATCTCCGTGGAAAGAGTGATGGCTTTCATCCCATATTGCTTTTTTATTTTGCTCAGACCTATTTGAGCTACAGAAGGGATTTTGCTATTGTTAAAAATAAAATCTCATGATCCTATTCCCACGGAAATTGAGCTAGCAAACGCAGCTGCACCTCACCACCACCATGATTTTCTGATGTAGGATATTCTTCTACCCATTTCTCTTTATCTACAGCTATATAATAGCTTGGCCAGCCAGATGAATCTTGTTTGATTTTAAAAAGCTTCTTTTTCTTTTCAGCTATTGACTTATCTTTTAGAATGAGGGGTTAATAGTTAGTCAACTTTGATAAGTTTGAAGACTTATTTTTATTTGTTAATCCTTAGTCATGATTGCTTAAGATTAAGGACAGTTTGGGAAACCGTAAAGCTATTTAAAAACCCTTTTTAGGCAAGGTCAATTTCCTGCGCAGGTTTTAAAGATTTCCTGCGCAGTAAATGCCGCTTTCCTGCGCAGGAAAAAAAAATTGTTGCGCAACAAATGGGAAACCCCTGCGCAGGAAATAAAAAAGCGTTGCGCACCGCTTGGGTGTGCAACGCTTAGCGGGCCTGTTGCATTCAAACGTTTGGCAACAGGATTGGGAGAGCGCTATGCTTTTTGGAACTTAAGGGTCTGCAACATCCCTTCAGTTTAGGCCCGGGGGTGAAAATGGTTTTGCCCGCTTTCACACTGTTGGCGGTAATCTTATTGGCAGTTTCGGCACCCTCACTGCTGAGGCTGATGCGCAGGCTACCGAGGTCGCCCAGCCTTACAATGCGTCCATCGGCTAAGTCGCCGGAGATCACATCTACCAAGGCATACAGCACCGCCCGGATGTCGGCACCACTTACGGTACTAATTTTTTCAATACTGCGGGTTAAACCGTCAATGGTTTCCTCCCCGCTGGTGGCGGCGCTGGCATAAAACTTTTTTGTGCCTCCCCCCAACAACGCCGGGTTCGCCTCTTTCTACAACATTAAATTTTACTGACATAGGATTAAAGATTAAAATGGTTAATAAATGTTTTTCGATCAGAAATAATGGCTTATTTCCTGGCTTGAAGCAGGGGGTAGTATCCATGGCTTTAAACGCTTGATTAAATATACAAAAGCGGTAGGAAGAATAGGTTAACTGTTGCTGTTCAATGATTTAACGGTGAGGTTAAGGGGTTTAATTATGGAAAAGTGTTAACCCTTGAAAAGTTCTTCCTTCATGTTAGATGAGCGTTATTTTTTTATGTGGGATTTTTCTCCTAACACCTATTGTTTGTTGATAAGATAGATCTCGGAAACTATAATGGTATCAAAGAGTTAGGGATGCGATAATCTTGGTGATGAGTTACGACAATTATCGCTGACTTAAATGATGGATTTTTTAACCTATCCAGTAAAATTATCAATTAAACTTATAACCCCGTATTGTTCCTAAACAGTTTAATTGCAATCGCTAATAAAATAATTCCGAACGCTTTTCTTAAAATATGTAAACCTGTTGGGCCAAAAAGTTTTTCTAGGCGGAGAGAGTTTTTAAGTACAATGTAAACAAAAAGCATATTGATCATGATACCGATGACGATGTTTACGGTAGCATATTCTGCCTTTAATGATAAAAGGGTTGTCATGGTGCCAGCTCCGGCTATCAGTGGGAATGCCAAAGGAACAATAGAAACAGCTTCCGGGATTTCTTCCTTAAAAAAATTGATGCCCAATACCATTTCCATAGCAATAATGAATATCACGATAGAACCTGCGATGGCAAATGAGGAAATATCTAAGCCAATGATGTTGAGTAAACCTTCTCCCAAGAAAAGGAAGATAATCATCAGCGTAAGCGATACCATGGTAGCCTTTTCTGATTGGATGTGTCCGCCTGCTTTTCTTCTTAGTTCTATGATTACTGGTATTGACCCCAAAATATCAATGATGGCAAACAAAATCATGGTGACTGAAAGAATTTCCTTATAATCAAATAGCTTGTCCATTGCTTAATTTAGAATTTAAGGAACAAAAGTAAAAGATTATACCCAGATTCTGAATTTATTTAAAGGAGACTTTGGTAAAGGCTTTAACAAAAGCTTTAACAAAAAAGGTCTGGCAATAAGCCAGACCTCTTAAATCTTTTATTCTTCAATTTTTGGAGCAGGTGGATCTTTTGGATCTACCATAATTCCTTTTTGTAATAAAGAGTGTTTTTTACTGTAGCCAAAGTAGATCACAAATCCAATGGCCAACCATCCAATTAAACGTACCCAGTTGATCCATCCCAAACCAAAAATCATGGCACCACATACTACAATTCCTAATATAGGAACAAAAGGAACCCAAGGTGTTTTAAACTGACGAGGTAAGTCAGGATTGGTTTTTCTTAAGATGATAACCGCAGCACATACCAGCATAAAGGCAAATAAAGTCCCAATACTGGTCATGTCTCCAACAATATCACCCGGTACAAAAGCGGCAAATAGCCCAACCAAAACTAAAATTAATAAGTTGGCTTTGTAAGGCGTTTTAAATTTTGGATGTAAATCACTGAACATTTTAGGCATTAAACCATCAGTACTCATAGAATAGAATACCCTGGATTGACCTAGTAACATCACTAGAATTACGGAAGAAAAACCAAAAAGGATAGCTACGGTGACAAACTGAGCCAACCAAGTATAACCAATCATGTATTTCTGTATGGCGAATGCTACCGATGCTTCCTGCCCTGTGGTTCTAAAATCTTCTACCGTTGCTACACCTGATAGTACATGTGAAAATAACACATATAAAATAGTACAAACCACTAATGAACCTAAAATACCAATGGGCATATCTTTCTTTGGATTTTTTGCTTCTTGAGCAGCTGTTGAGACAGCATCAAAGCCAATAAAAGCAAAAAAGACCGTTCCTGCAGCGCCTAAAATCCCCATAATACCACCGTAACTATAACTAACCCCTTGATGGTCAGTATAAATAGTAGGTTCTGGAATGTATGGTGTATGATTCACAGGGTTAATGAATTGCCATCCAATAACGATAAACAACACTACAATGGTTACTTTCACAATCACGATGATCCCGTTTACGAAAGCCGATTCCTGCGTTCCTTTGATTAATAAAAGTGTTAAGGCAGCTACAATAAATAAAGCTGGTAAGTTAATAATGCCATGCTGGGCACCGTCTAAACTATGTTGGAAAGGAGAGTGGCACCATTCATAAGGTATAGGCGATAAGTGTAATACTTCCACTAATAAATTGTTCAAGTATTCACTCCAGGCAATTCCAACAGTTGCTGCACCTACTGCATATTCAAGAATTAAATCCCAGCCTATAATCCAGGCCACTAATTCTCCCATTGTAGCATAGCTATATGTATAGGCACTACCTGCAATAGGAATAGAAGAAGAAAGCTCCGCATAGCAAAGGCCAGCCAAAGCACATCCAAAGGAAGCTAAAAGAAAACCTATAGTTACTGAAGGACCAGAATGTTGCGCTATAGCGGCGGCGGTTCTTACAAATAGTCCGGCACCAACAATTGCGCCAATGCCCAAAGCCACTAATGAACTTGCGGTAAGGGTACGCTTTAACGTTTTATCAGATTCAGCAGCATCAGCCAATAGCTGTGTGATTGATTTTTTAATGAATAAACTCATTTAAGATTAGTTGTTTTTTAATGATTTGAAATCAAATACGGTATAAAATGAAAAATCTAAAGTAATGTAAAATGCAATATATTATTTATTTTTTTTATGAAGAGAATATTTTTGTTACGTAGACCAAGAATTTCTAATAAAGCAGTTTTAATGCTTTAAAATTTGATAGTCTATCATTAAATGAATATATTTTGCCTTTTAACCATTCTGCAACGTATATGAAATTAAAACTATTAAGAAGTGCGCTTATACTTATGGCGATTTTATCATCAAATAATCTGTTTGCTGCTGAAGGGATTGACGAGAAAATTAATAATTGGTTTGCTCCAATTGCAGACGCCTGGGAGGCATTAGTTTTTACCTCCATACCTTTAACTGATAAGTTAAGTATCCCCATCGTTTTAATTTTACTGATAGGAGGAGCTTTATTTTTTACGATTTATTTCTCTTTTGTCAATATCCGTAAATTCCCAATGGCCATTAAAGTGGTACAGGGGAAGTATGACTTTGTAGAGGGAAATAGTCCTCAAAAACCGCATCCGGATGATGAAGCTGTTTTACCTTCTTCAGATGAAGAAAGAAGAGATGGAGAAGTCAGTCATTTTCAAGCATTAACGGCAGCAGTATCTGGAACGGTAGGTTTAGGGAATATTGCCGGTGTAGCAGTGGCTATTGCAGTTGGTGGTCCCGGAGCTACATTTTGGATGATTTTAGCAGGTTTGTTAGGAATGTCTTCAAAATTTGTGGAATGTACTTTAGGTGTTAAATACCGAGATGTAGATAAAGATGGAACCATACATGGTGGCCCCATGTATTATTTATCCAAAGGGCTAAAAGAATTAAAAATGAGTGCTTTTGGTAAAACATTGGCCATTCTGTTTGCTATTCTTTGCGTAGGTGCTTCTTTTGGTGGTGGCAATGCTTTCCAGTCTAATCAGGCAGTAGCACAATTGACTTCCACTTTTGGTTTAGATGGTGGTTTTATCAAAACCTTATTGGGATTAGCCCTTGCAGGAATAGTAGCCATTGTAATTTTAGGAGGGATCAAAAGAATTGCAGTTTGGACAGAGCGCATTGTTCCGTTTATGGCTGGTTTGTATGTTTTAGCTTGTTTAATCATTATTTTTGCACATGTGAACTATATCGGTCATGCATTCGGATTGATATTTTCAGAAGCCTTTTCGCCTGCTGCAGGGATGGGCGGTTTCTTAGGCGTATTAATTACCGGTTTTAGAAGGGCAGCTTTCTCTAACGAGGCAGGTGTAGGTTCGGCTTCCATTGCCCACGCAGCCGTAAGAACCAGGTATCCTGCCAGTGAAGGCGTAGTTTCTTTGTTGGAGCCCTTTATTGACACGGTAGTCATTTGTACCATGACCGCTCTAGTGATTA
>JBDSHZ010000056.1:0-3590 GCA_039918235.1 Pelobium sp. | reverse complement strand
AGAGGTGTTTTTTCAAGCGCTCCAGGAGGACTGGTGACAGCAGATGGTATTTTCGACCCAGCTCTTGCAGGAGTGGGAACTTTTGAAATCACCTATACTTTCATCGCTGATAATAATGGATGCAGTGATTTTAAAACGCAAAGTATCACCGTTTTTCCTTTGCCAACAGTTGATGCTGGGATAGATGCAACTATTTTACTGGGAGGGCAGACAAAGTTAAAAGCCACAGCCACTGGAAATGGCTTAACTTATCAATGGTTCCCTACGGAAGGTTTAAGCAAAAGTGATATTTTAGACCCCATTGCATCCCCAAAAGAAACTACCCCTTACACATTGATGGTAACTTCATCTGATGGTTGTATCATTTCGGATATAGTAAACGTTATAGTTGCTGGATTGCCAAAAATTCCTAATACTTTCACACCAAATAACGATGGGATTAATGATGTATGGAATATAGCGTATTTAGAAAGCTATGTGAATGCGAAAATCAGTATTTTTAATCGCTATGGGAATCCAGTTTTCACATCTTCTGGTTATTTAATTCCATGGGATGGAAAAACAAATGGGAAAGAGGTGCCTGTAGGTGTATATTATTATGTTATAGATCCAAAAAATGGAAGCAATGTTTTTACGGGCTCGGTTACGGTGATTAGATGAAGAATATTTTAAGAATTTTTCTTTTTTCTTTTTGTGTTTATAGCAACATTGCTCATGCACAGCAGAAGCCTCAATACACACAATATATTTTGAACAATTATATTATCAATCCGGCAATTACCGGTATTGAAAATTACATTGATGTAAAAGCGGCTTACCGCCAACAATGGACAGGTTTGCAGGATGCACCACAGACTTCTTACCTCACAGCTCATATGCCACTTGGTAAAACTGATGAATGGGGAAGTGCCACATCTTATGATATGGTTGGAGAAAACCCATTAGGTAGAAGTTATAAGCAAGAGTACCAAGCATCAAAACCGCATCATGGCATTGGTTTGGTGGCAGTAATTGATAAAACAGGTCCTTTAAGCAATACCACATTTGATTTTACGTATGCCTATCATATTGGTTTAGCTCCAAAACTTAATTTATCAGTAGGAGTAGGAGCTGGCATTTCAAAAGTAAGTTTAAATACGAGTGATATTACTTTAGAGAACCCAATTGATAACGCCATTGCAAATAGCGGGACAATTAATAGGCTTAAGCCTGATGTAAATGTGGGTGTATGGCTTTACTCCGCCGAGTTTTTTTTAGGAGTTTCTGCACAGCAGATACTACCTCAAACACTTTCTTTCTCAGGTAATTCTAGCTACAATACCGGAAAAACGGTGCCTCATTATTTTGCAACTGCCGGTTACAGGTTTTGGCTGAGCGATGATATTACTGTAGTCCCATCAATTATGTTCAAATATGTAAATCCTGCGCCTTTGGGTATAGATATTTCTACTAAAGTTGCATTTAGAGATAAAATATGGATTGGAGGTGTTTACCGTAAAGATGATTCTTTTTCTGGTTTAATAGGATTTAATGTGAGTTCCTTATTTAATATAGGCTATTCTTATGATTTTACTACCTCGGCGCTAAACACCGTTTCAAGAGGTACTCATGAAATTGTTTTGGGTCTGTTGCTCAATAACCATTATAAGGTTACTTGCCCTCAAAAATTGTGGTAAGTCATTTCAATATGAGCTGTAAAAACCATTAATTCTGGTTTCAGGAATTTGTTTTCAGCAAAAAAATTATAATTCTTTTCTCAATCGGGCTACCGGAATTCCCATTTGCTCTCTGTATTTTGCAACGGTTCTTCTAGCTATATTATACCCTTTTTCTTTTAAGATTTCAGTTAATTTCTCATCGGCTAAAGGTCTAATTTTATCTTCTTTGCCAATACATTCTTCCAAAATTTTCTTCACTTCCTTATTAGAAACTTCCTCGCCACTTTCAGTTTGGATAGCTTCAGAAAAGAAAGATTTTAACAGAAAAGTACCAAACTCTGTTTGTACATATTTAGAATTGGCAACCCTAGAAACGGTAGAAATATCCATTCCAATTCTGTCTGCAATATCTTTCAGAATCATTGGCCTAAGGTTTCTTTCATCACCATCAGTAAGAAAAAAATCATACTGATAATTCATAATCGCATTCATGGTTTTGAGCAAAGTTTGTTGCCGTTGCTTTATCGCATCTATAAACCATTTAGCCGAATCCAATTTTTGTTTTACGAAATGAACCGCCTCTTTTAACTTTTTATCTTTATCAGATGTTTTCTCATAATGCTGAAACATCTCTTGATAAGATTTGCTCACCCTTAATTCTGGGGCATTTTTAGAGTTTAGCGTTAGCACCAGAACCCCATCATTTTTAGCAATGTGAAAATCAGGAATAACCTGCATCTGCTTTACATTTGAAGCACCAGAATCTCCCGGTTTAGGATTGAGTTTTAGGATTTCTCCAACAATATCTCTCAGTTCAGTACCATTGATATTTAAAGATTTCTCTAATTTATCATAATGCTTTTTGGTAAATTCCTCTAAATAATCTTGTACAACTTCAATTGCTTTTTTAACAATGATGTTGTTTTGGTCTTTCTTTTTTAATTGGATCAACAAACATTCCTGCAAATCCCTTGCGCCAATTCCTGATGGTTCAAAAGCCTGAATCACTTTCAGCATTTCTTCAACTTCATCCTCATCTGCAAAAACATTCTGAGAAAAAGCCAAGTCGTCAATTAAAGACGGGATAGGACGCCTAAGGTAGCCGTCATCATCTAAACTCCCAATAATCTGCTGCGCAATAAGGTATTCTTTATCATCTAATAAATTAAGATCCAGCTGTGCCTGTAGGTTTTCAAAAAAAGTGTTGCTTACCGCAATTGGCAATTCTTTTTTATCATCATCATCGTCATTGCTGTCATACTTGCTCCCGTAATCGTTAATGTTATCGTCTTGTAAATAATCATCTACATTAAATTCGTCACGTATTTCATCTTCTCCATCAGATTTAAAATCATCATCAGGGTCCTTGTCAGGATATTCTTCCACAGGATCATTCATATCTGCAAGACTAATGTCTTCTAAGGCAGGGTTTTCTTCAAGCTCTTCTTTGATACGAGTGTCTAATGAAACAGTAGGTACCTGCAACAATTTTATAAATTGAATTTGCTGCGGAGATAATTTCTGTAGAAGTTTTTGTTGAAGATTCTGTCTAAGCATATATATAAATTGAAACCCAAAGTTAAACAAAGGATTTAAAAATGTTGCTTCAATATAGGTCTTAATTATTTAATTAATTGGAATTAAACTTATAAAATTTATAAATTACACGAAACATAATTTAAGAGTTTTAATATGGGATTTGTTAAGGAATTTAAAGAGTTTGCTATAAAGGGTAACCTGATTGATATAGCGGTAGGTTTTGTAATGGGTGCCGCTTTTACTAAGGTAACCGGCGCTTTTATTGATGGAATGGTGATGCCGATAATTGGGATGGTTAAAGGCAAGGATTTTTCTGACTGGCAATATGTATTAAAACCAGCAGAAATTGCTGCCGATGGCACTGAAGCTGTTGCTGCAGTTTCAATAAAATAC
>JBDSHZ010000055.1:0-42419 GCA_039918235.1 Pelobium sp. | reverse complement strand
GTGAGTATGACTTTAGGAGTATCCTTTGCGCAAACAAAGCAAGTTACTGGTAAAGTTACAGACGCTACTACCAATGAAACGCTTATAGGGGTTTCAGTTTCAGTTGTTGGTACAAAATCAGGTACACAAACAGATGAAAATGGTAATTACAGCATAAGCGTACCCAACAGTGAAACATTATCTTTCACTTATTTAGGTTACAAACCTAAACAGATTAAGGTGGCCGCTGATCAAAGAACAATAAACGTGTCTTTGGAAAGTGACGCTCAGTTATTAAATGAAGTGGTAGCTATTGGTTACGGAACTGTTAGAAAGAAAGATTTAACAGGTTCTGTATCTTCAGTAAGTGCTGATGTTATTGCTGCCGCTCCGGTATCATCTGCTTTAGAAGCAATTCAAGGTAGAGTTGCAGGTGTGCAGATTTCAAGTACAGATGGTGCACCTGGTGCAGATATCAGTGTAAGAGTTAGAGGCGGTGGCTCCATCACAGGAGATAACACGCCCTTATATATTGTTGATGGTTTTCCAGTGAGTACAATTTCAGATATTTCCCCAAATGATATCGAGTCCATTGATATATTAAAGGATGCTTCTTCCGCAGCAATCTACGGTTCCAGAGGTGCAAACGGTGTTATTTTAGTGACTACTAAAAGTGGTAAGAGCGGTAAAACATCGGTAAGTTTCAATGTATTTGGAGGGATCAATAATATCGCAAATCAATTGGATGTTTTAACTCCGTCTGATTATGTTTCTTGGCAGTATGAACGTTCTTTATTAGCAAATACGCCACTTGATTATACCAGATATTTTGGTAACTATCAGGATATGGATTTATATGCCAATCAAACACCAAATAATTGGCAGGATATTGTTTTTGGACGTTCTGGAAACACCTATAACCAAAACTTGAGTGTAAGTGGTGGTAGCGAGAAAACTAAATATAGTTTGAGCCACAACTTTGTGAACAATAAAGCAATCATGCTCGGTTCTGATTACCAAAGGCAAAACCTCAACTTTAAGTTGAACCAAAAATTATACGATAACCTTTCTTTAGATGTTGGCTTAAGATATTCAGATACTAAAGTTAATGGAGCTGGTGCAAATGAACAAAACGAAGTTTCATCTGCAGATTCCCGTTTGAAATATGCGTTACTTTATCCTCCTTTCCCTGTACAAGGCTTAACCACCACTACAGAAACTGATGATGCTTTTAACCTGTACAATCCGAAGATTGCAATTTCTGACAACGATCAATACATCCGCCGTAAAACTTATAATTTAAATGCGGCATTAACCTATGAGGTAATTCCTAACTTAAAGTTAAAATCTGAATTTGGTTATGATGTGGATCAGCAAAATAGAGATCGTTTTTATGGAACTACCACTTACTATGTTAGAAACGTTCCTACTGCGTTAAACCAAAATCTACCGGCTGTTATCTTTGAAGACAGAGGAAGAAACAAAATCAGAAATACAAATACTTTAAACTACAATTTCAAAAAGTTTTTAAGTAAAGATCATACGCTTAACTTATTAGCCGGTCAGGAATATATTAAAGGAGATGAGCAAACTTTAGGTACAACAGTTCATGGTTTCCCAGCTTCATTCAGCTTTGATAATACCAGAAAGCTGTCTACCCAAGGGCAGGCCAATTCAATTGATAATAATTTTTCGGTAGATGATATCCTATTATCATTTTTTGGAAGAGCAAATTATGATTTTAAAGGAAAATACTTATTAAGTGCAACTTTCAGAGCTGATGGTTCTTCTAAATTTTCACCTGGTAATAGATGGGGTTATTTTCCTTCAGTTTCTGGAGCATGGAGAGTTTCTGAAGAAAGTTTCTTAAAAAACACAAAAGAATGGTTAGCTGATTTGAAATTGAGAGCAAGTTATGGTGCTTCGGGAAATAACAATATTCCGTCAGGTCAAATCGCTCAGTCGTTTCAAAACTCAACCACTACTTTTGTAAACGGTGCCAATAGCTTTTGGGCACCATCTAAAACACAAGCTAACCCAGATTTAAAATGGGAAAGTAACATTACAAAAAATATTGGTTTAGACTTTTCATTGTTTAATACTAAAATCAACGGTACAATAGATGCTTACTTAAACACTACTAAGGATTTATTAATTCAATATCCGGTTGCAGGTACAGGTTACGATTTTCAGTATCGTAACTTAGGTGAAACACAAAATAAAGGGCTCGAGTTTAGCTTAAATTGGAATGCAGTACGTAAAACCAATTTTGATTTAACTGTAAATGGAAATATCAGTTTCAACAGAAATAAAGTAAATTCATTAGGTGGAATTCAAAACATACTTGGAAGTTCTGGATGGGCCTCATCAGAGATTGGTCAGGATTATTTAATCCAAGAGGGAGCATCCATAGGAAGAATGTACGGATACCAGAGTGCCGGTAGATATGAAGTTTCAGATTTCTCAGGGTATAACGCAACAACGAGTACTTGGACGCTTAATTCAGGAGTTGCAAATGCCACTTCTGTTATCGGAACAATCAGACCAGGTTCTATGAAGTTAATAGATACCAATAATGATGGAAAAGTTGATTTATCTGATAGAACGATTATTGGCAATGCCAATCCGTTAAATACTGGAGGTTTTTCTTTAAATGCCAGAGTATTCAATTTTGATTTAGGAACCTACTTTAACTGGAGCTACGGAAACGATATTTACAATGCTAACAAGATTGAGTATACCTCAACAAGTAAATATAGCTCCCGTAACATGATTTCAGAAATGGAAACTGGCAAACGTTGGAATAACTTACGTTCAGATGGAACAATCAGCAACGATCCAGCCGAGTTAACAACAATGAATGCAACCACTTCTCTTTGGTCGCCATATATGAAAAGCTTTGTGTTTAGTGACTATGCGGTGGAAGATGGTTCTTTCTTAAGATTAGGAACTGTAACATTAGGCTATACTTTTCCGCAATCAATTTCTAAGAAATTGAAAATGCAAAAACTAAGAATTTACGCCTCAGGCTATAACCTGTTAACCGTAACTGATTATTCTGGTTTCGATCCTGAAGTTTCAACCAGACGTAAAACCAACCTAACACCAGGTGTAGATTACTCTGCTTATCCAAGAAGCAAATCATATATCATAGGTTTAAATGTTAATTTTTAATTCAAAATAATTAAGAAAAAGATGAAAAAGATTATCAATATATCGCTAATGTGTGTTTTACTGGTTGTTGCAGCTGGTTGTCAAAAAACATTAGACGCGCCAACAAAATCCTCTTTGGATGAATCCATTATTTTTTCAACACCAAGCTTAGCGGCCGGTGCTGTAACAGGTATTCTAGAGTCATTCGGTCAAACAAACTCATACAGAGGCAGGTACCTTGTTTTTTATGGTATGAATACCGATGCTGAAGTTTACAATAGTTTAAAAACTACAACAGATGATAAAGCAAGGTTATCTAACTACAATACCAATGTAGATAACGGGCAAATGAATACTGATAATAATGCATGGGCAAAGTTCTATGAATCTATCGAAAGGGCAAATTTAGCAATCAAAGGTTTAAGAACTTACGGTAACGTTAAAAACAACCCAGCTTTAGCTCAAATATTAGGGGAGATTTTAACGCTTAGAGCAGTATTATACAATGATTTGATTAAAGGATGGGGCGATGTTCCTGCCAGATTTGAACCCGTTACCACTGAAACTTCTTATCTGCCTAGAGATGATAGAGACGTGATTTATAAGCAATTATTAGCTGATTTAAAAGAAGCAGAAGACTTGTTGCCATGGCCAAATGAAACTGCGGTTACCAGTACAACAGAACATGTAAATAAAGCTTTTGCTAAAGGTTTGAGAGCTCGTTTAGCTCTTAGGGCTGGTGGTTATGCACAAAGATTAGATAACACCATACGTTTAAGTACCGATCCTGAATTGTCTCGTGATAAAATGTATAAAATCGCTAAGGAGGAATGTTTAGATGTTATTAATAGCGGCAAACTACGTTTATTAGGTTTCGAACAGGTTTTTAGAACTTTAAATGAAGAAACAAATAAGGCGGGTTTAGAGTCTATGTGGGAAATTCCATTTGCAGAAGGCAGGGGCCGTGTGATTTTTGACTTAGGAGTAAGGCATACCACAACTGATAAATATACTGGGCAAAATAAGGGTGGAACTGATGGGCCTAATCCTGTAATGTTATATGCATTTGATAATGGTGATGTTCGTAAAGATGTTTCTATCGTTCCTTATGCTTGGACAAATGGTATCCAGGTTCCGTCAAGTTTGGGAACTCTATACTTCGGAAAATACCGTTACGAGTGGATGAAAAGAGTAGTAACCTCTACTAATGATGATGGTTTAAACTTGATGTATATGCGCTACGGTGATGTGGTTTTAATGGCTGCAGAAGCGATTAACGAATTGGACGGTCCTGCAGCAGCAGCTCCGTATTTAAAAATGATCCGTACCAGGGCATTCCCAAACAATGCCGCAAAAGTTGATGCTTTTATGGCAACTGTATCTACTTCTAAAGATGCTTTTTTTAATGCAATTGTAAATGAAAGGGCATTAGAGTTTTGCGGAGAGATGCAAAGAAAAGCAGATTTGATCCGTTGGAATTTATTAGGAACAAAATTAACTGAAGCTAAGCAGAAGTTAGAAAGATTAGAGAAAAGACAAGGGGAATATGCTGATTTACCAGCAAAGATTTATTACAAAACAAATGCAGATGGTGAATCAGTGACCATTTACGGTTTAAACCATGGGGACACTGATGCGATTGGCGCATCTTTAGGCTATACTTCTAATAAAGCCTGGACATTAAAAGCATCAGGAGACTTGGTGAATTATTGGGATGCACTATTTGTTAAAGATCCTAACCTGCAGCAAGTATGGCCAATCTGGCAGATATTTCTTGATTCTTCTAATGGGAAGTTAAATAATGACGGCTTATAATTCTAAATAGATAACGATGAAAACGAATATAAGATTTATAAAAATATTTATGCTGATTGGTATTTTAGGCTTCTCAGCATGTAAGGAAGAAGTTTCTGAAATTACGAAATTAGACGTAGAAAGAGCTTTTTCGCCAACGGCACTGCAAGCTTTGGTAGTAAATAAAACAGGGGTTCGCTTAAACTTTACTCCTGTTTACAATGCAGATAACTATACTATTGAGATTTTTGAAAACGCAAATCTTGATTTTTCAGGCACTCCCGTTAAATCTATACCGGGTATTTTAGCTACTCAATTGCCTTATACAATTTCAGATTTAGACGGAGCAACTGATTATTCTGTTCGTGTTAAAGCAATTGGAGAAGGTTTAAGTGATTCTAAGTATGTTGGCACTAAGTTTAAGACAGATCCTGAGCAGATTTTTAGTGCAGTTGACCCAGCTACTCTTACTGCAACATCGGTTGTTTTAAAATGGCCTGCAGGTCAAAAAGCTAGTGCAATAACTTTAGTTCCTGGCAACATTACGCGTCCGGTTACAACTGCAGAAGTTGCAGCGGGTTCCGCTAACGTAATAGGCTTAACAGGAGAGACTAAATACACCGCTACTCTTTTAAATGGAACCAAAACCAGAGGGACAATTACCTTTACAACTTTGATTGATTTGGGCGGTGCAATTGCAGTTTATCCAGCAGATAATTTACAAGCTTTAATTGCCAATGCAACTGGTGGAGAAACTTTTGCGTTATTTCCCGGTACTTACAACATCAATGCCGACATAACAATTAGCAAATCCATTTCAATAAAAGGAGTGAGACCAACTAGTAAGCCAATCATATCAGGAATGGTTTTTAGATTAAAAGCCAATGTAGGTTTATCATTAAAAGATCTTGTTTTAGACGGCACAGGGAATGCTTCTCAAAATCAAACTATTGTTTATGAGGATGATGCAACTACCGCATATGGGGATTTTATAATGGAAAATTGTGAAATTAAGAATTACGTGAAGGGTTTATATTATGTAAGTAAGAAAGCTTTAATTAATTCAACCATTTTTAGAGGCAATTTGATACATGATATTGAGTGTAATGGTGGCGACTTTATAGATTATAGAGCAGGTTTGTCTAAAACGTTTTTATTTGAAAATAATACAGTTTATAATAGTGTGGCTGCAAGAGATTTATTTAGAATGGATGCAGGTGGTTCCACTAATTTCCCTGCCGAGATTAGTACAATAACTATTAGAACAAATACCTTTAATAATGTGATCAATTCAGCATCTAATAGATACTTATATATTAGATTGGCAAAGCATAGTATTGCTTTTACAAAAAATATCATAGCTAATTCATCTGGTTATTATACCAATCAAGCCTCTACAACCATCACTACATTATCTGGCAATAATTATTTTAACGCACCAAATTTTATGGCAAGTGCACAGGCAAATGCCCAGAATGATACTGGAACATTTACCACTTTAAATCCTGGATTTACAAACGCAGCTACCGGCAATTTCACAATTAGTAACGCTGATTTGAAACTTAATGGAATTGGAGATCCTAGATGGCGCTAACTTATTAGGTTTAATAAAATCAAATGGGCAATGTAATTACATTGCCCATTTTTAATTGAGATGATTTAGGATAAACAAAGCTGTTTATATTCTATCTATATCAGATAGCTTCTTTATTTAATAATGGATATGTAATCTCTGATTAGAAAGAAATTTCTAAAATGGAGTCCTAATCTTAATAGTTTGGTTAAAACAATTACAGATAACGAATACAAATAATAAAAAATGATTCTGCATCTTTTACGTTAGATAAGAATTATAACAACATAGATGTTTAAAAATTAGCCTAGTTACAATATAGATAGATATGAAACTGAAATTATTAGTCGTTACCAGTATTGCAATTTTGTTTTTCGGATTTAAAAGTCAGGATACAATAACTGTTTACCTTATTGGGGATTCTACTTTATCCATTAAAGAAGTTAAATATTATCCTGAAACTGGATGGGGAATGCCTTTTGCATGGTTTTTTGATAGCAGTGTAAAAGTGGATGACCGGGCATTAAATGGTAGAAGTACCAGAAGCTTTATTGAAGAAAAAAAATGGCAACCAGTTGTAGACGATTTAAAGCCAGGAGATTACGTTTTGGTGCAGTTTGGTCATAATGATGAAGTTGCCACAAAAAAAACCTACACTACGGAAGATGAGTTTGTAATGTATTTAACAAAATATGTGAAAGAAACTCAAGCCAAGGGAGCATATCCAGTTTTAATTACTCCGGTAACTAGAAGATCATTTGATGAAAATGGAATGTTACAGGATTCGCATAAAGTTTATGCCCAATTAGTGAGAGATCTGGCTCAAAAGTTAAATGTTCCATTAATTGACCTGACTAAAACGAGCATGGATTTAGTCCGGAAATTGGGAGTAGAAAAATCAGCAATGCTTTACAATCATTTAGAAGCAGGAGAAAATCCAAATTATCCTAAAGGAAAAGAAGACAATACGCATTTTAACGAATTAGGAGCCAGAAAAATGGCAGAATTGGTTTTAGCTGGGATAAAGGAACTAAAGTTACCTCTTAATGCTCATGTTGTGGGCAACGCAAAAAAAGATTAAAAAAATAAATCTGACAGATGGTGCACAACTTCAGAAAAAAATTGAATAGTTGCTTAACTATCTTACTATTGATGTTAGCTCAGCAAGCATTTTCACAGAATGCAAGCAAAAAAATCGTAATGATAGATCCTGCTCCATTTGCAGATAATGCACATCACTGGTACGATCTTTTTGACAAGGGAAACATCATTAATCCTCTTCCGGGTCGCCCTAAATATCCTCCTACTGCCATCAAAGAAATAGCAGATAATATTCTATTATTTCAAAAAGACAATGGCGGATGGCCAAAAAACTATGATGTTTTTGCCATTCTAAGTGATGCGCAAAAGGATAGCGTTAAGGCTTCCAAAGCTAAAACAAATACCACTTTTGATAATGACTGCACACATACCCATATCGCTGCATTGTGTGTTGCCTATACTGCAACCTCTAATGATGAATATAAAAAAGGGGCATTAAAGGGTTTAGATTTTATAGTAAAGTCTCAATACAGCAATGGAGGTTGGCCTCAATATTATCCTTTAGAAAATAATTATAGCAGGCACATTACCTATAACGATGGGGTATTTAAGGGCATTATGGTTTTGCTAAAAGATATTATAGATAAAAAGCCTCAGTACGCTTTTATAGGTGAAGTTGAGCTAAAAAAGTTGAGTAAGGCTTATGAAAAAGGGCTAGACTGCATTATTAAAACGCAGATAAATGATATAGGAAAGCCAACAGCATGGTGTCAGCAATATGACGAAGAAACTTTACAGCCAGCATGGGCCCGTAAATTTGAACCCGCTTCTATCTGTAATAAAGAAAGTGCCGATCTGGTTTTTTTCTTAATGAGTATCAGCTCTCCTAGCAAAGAAATTAAAAATGCCATAGAAAATGCAGTAGCATGGTTTGAGGCATCAAAAATTCACAATACTAAAGTAGTGACCGTTTCAGCACCAGATACAGTGACCACATTCCGTGTTTCCAAAACGGATAAAATTGTAATAAATGACGTTACAGCTCCTCCCATTTGGACTCGTTATTATGAACTGAAAACCCACCGTCCAATGTTTTGTAACAGAGATAGTAAGGTAGTTTATTCCCTTGCTGAAGTAGAGAGAGAAAGAAGGGACGGATATGCATGGTACACCTACGATCCTCAAAAAGTATTAGACCAATATCCCATCTGGAAAAATAAATGGAATTGAGAAAGAGAAGTATGAAGAAAGTACTGTTTTTGGCTTTGATGTTAATCAGCAATTTTGCTATATCCAATGCTCAAACCAAAAAATATGATTTTACGGTTGCACAAGACGGAAGCGGTGATTTTGTTACCGTTCAAGAAGCGATTAATGCAGTGCCGGATCATAGAAAACAGGCGACTACTATTTTTATTAAGAAGGGAGTTTATAAAGAGAAATTGGTGTTGGCTGGGTCAAAAATCAATGTCAGTTTTATTGGGGAAGATCTACAGCAGACCATTCTAACTTATGACGATTATGCCCAAAAGAAAAACAAGTTTGGCGAAGATATAGGAACTTCCGGGTCTTCTTCATTCTATATTTATGGAGATAATTTTTATGCAGAAAATATCACCTTTCAAAACTCATCAGGCCCGGTTGGCCAAGCGGTGGCAGTATGGGTAGCCGGAGACCGCTGTCATTTTAAAAAATGTCGATTTTTAGGATTTCAAGATACTTTATATACCTACGGAAAAGGAAGCAGTCAGTTTTATGAAGAGTGCTATATAGAAGGGACTACAGATTTTATTTTCGGATCAGCAACAGTGTTGTTTAAAGACTGCGAAATATACTGCAAAAAAGGAGGATTGTTCATCACTGCCGCTTCTACTCCAGATACCTCAAAATATGGTTATGTGTTTATGGATTGTAAAATCGCTGGAGATAAAGGTGTCGCTTATTATTTAGGAAGACCGTGGCGCCCTTATGCAAAAGTGGTTTATATCAGATGTGAAATGCCAGAATTTATCAGACCCGCAGGTTGGGATTTTTGGGGTAAGGAAAGGAATAAGCAAACTGCTTATTATGCAGAGTATAAAAACACTGGAGAAGGTTTTAAACCTAGTGAAAGAGTAGAATGGTCTCATCAATTATCAGAAGAAGAAATACAGCAATACACAGTAGAGAAAATTTTGGGTGGCTGGAAACCGTAAATGAGTATGATGTTGGGGTATAATTTATTTACCTCATTTCTCAATAATTTTTATCTCCGTCATCAAAAGATGTCATCTTTATGAATAGGCATTTTGAAATATTTAAAAAGAAAAAAATAATCTTCGCAAGAATGAAATTCAAAGGGCTAGTTACTTATATTTTAATGTCACTTTTTTTTGCAAAAGTGACTGAGGCACAAAATTCCCTTAAACTTTGGTATGATCAGCCGTCCAAAAATTGGAATGAGGCCTTGCCCTTAGGAAATGGAAGGTTAGGAACAATGGTTTTCGGAGACCCAAAAATTGAACATCTACAGCTTAACGAGGAAACAGTTTGGGCCGGAGAACCGGGAAATAATATAGTTGATGGAGTTTATCCGGCAATTAAAGAAATCCGCAAACTCATTTTTCAAAAAAAATTTAAAGAAGCTCAAGCGCTTTCGCTTAAGACTTTTCCTAGACAAGCAGCAGAGAACAATAATTATGGGATGCCCTATCAGCCTGTTGGCGATTTGTTTTTGAAATTCAATGGGAATGATAAAGTTGAAAATTATTATAGAGATTTGGATATATCCAATGCAATTGCCACGGTTTCTTATACAAATAATAATATAAATTTTAAAAGGGAAATTTTTACTTCATTAACAGATGGAGTAATTGTGATTAGGTTGAGTGCTAATAAACCAAAAAGCATCAATTTTGAATTGATGATGAGCAGTGTACAGAAATCAAAAGCTGTTAGCGCTGATGCGGGCCAGATCACACTGTCAGGAAAAAGCGGAGATGTAGATAACAAGACAGGGAAAGTGGATTTTACCGCCATTGCCAAACCCCATATTGAAGGTGGAAGATTAATACTTAATGATAGCACACTTAAAGTAAGCGATGCAGATGCTGTGACTATCTTGGTTTCCATAGGTACTAATTTCAAAAGTTATAAAGATTTAAGTGCTGATGCCAACTTAATGGCAGTTGATATACTTAACAAAGCTTCAAAAATATCCTATGATGATTTAAGAAAAAGGCATGTTGATGCTTATCAAAAGTATTTCAATAGGGTGTCTCTCCAGCTTGGGATAGACAGTATTCAAATTAAAAAACCTACAGACCAAAGAATTAGAGAGTTTGCAGAAACAAAAGACCCACAGTTATTATCATTATACTTCCAATTTGGCAGGTATTTGTTGATATCAAGTTCTCAGCCGGGAGGTCAGCCAGCTAACCTTCAAGGAATATGGAACAATTTAATCTCACCACCTTGGGATAGTAAATACACTGTGAACATCAATACAGAAATGAACTATTGGCCCGCAGAAGTGACCAATCTTCCAGAAATGCATGAACCACTGTTCAGTATGTTAGATGATCTTTCTCAAACTGGAAAAGAAAGTGCCAGCAAAATGTACCATGCCAGAGGTTGGAATATGCACCACAATACTGATTTATGGCGTATCACCGGACCAGTTGATGGCGGTTTTTACGGAATGTGGCCAATGGGAGGTGCTTGGCTTACCCAGCATCTTTGGCAACATTACCTTTTTACTGGTGATAAGGAATTCCTGAAAAAGTATTATCCTGTTTTGAAAGGTGCGGCACTTTATTTTGTAGATGCTTTACAGGAAGAACCAGACCATAAATGGTTGGTGGTGAGTCCATCCATGTCTCCTGAAAATACCTTTAAGGATGGGGGAATCACTGCCGGAACTACCATGGATAATCAATTGGTTTTCGATGTTTTTTCTAATATCATACACGCTTCTAAGATATTAAATGCAGATAAATCTTTTGTAGATTCAGTGAAAACTTTAATTCAACGCTTGCCTCCAATGCAGATTGGTAAATTCGGGCAATTACAGGAGTGGATGCAAGACTGGGATAAGGAAAAAGATGGCCACAGACATATCTCCCATCTTTATGGACTTTTCCCAAGCAATCAAATATCACCTTATGAGCATCCTGAACTTTTTGAAGCAGCAAAAACAACTTTGATTAGCCGTGGAGATGTTTCTACAGGATGGTCAATGGGATGGAAAGTGAATTGGTGGGCAAGAATGAAGGATGGAGATCATGCTTTCAAATTGATATCTGATCAACTTCGCCCAGCTCCCGAAGGTATTAAAGGGGAAGGTGGTGGTACTTATCCTAACCTTTTTGATGCGCATCCACCATTTCAAATAGATGGAAATTTTGGCTGTACCTCAGGAATAGCAGAAATGCTATTGCAATCTCAAGATGGAGCAATTGAAATATTACCCGCATTGCCTACCACTTGGAAAGAAGGTTCTGTTAAAGGATTGATTGCCAGAGGAGGTTTTGTAGTTGATATGGATTGGAAAGATGGATTGATTACTCATTTACAGATTAAGTCTTTAATGGGCGGTGTTTGTCGTTTAAGAGTTCCCCAGGCTTTGCTATTATCTGGTAATAAGAAATTGAAAGATGCGTCAGGTATCAATCCAAACCCGATTTATCAATTAGCAATCATAAAACAACCTTTAATTGCTGAAGGAGTGAGTTTAAAACCAACAGAACTTAAGCCAACAATTTTATATGATCTAAAAACAAAAAAAGGAAAAGTGTATAAATTCAGTTCAGTTTCAGAAACGAACTAATCCTGTTTTTACCGGCAACGATTGCACAGAAATATCGATTCAAATGCTTTAAAAAAGGCGTTTTTATTCGTAAAATTGAATCAACACCAATTAAAAACATCAATCATTGATGTAAACCTTATGTACAAATTTTTACAAGTTTTTATTCTCGCATCATTGAGCATTCCAAGTTTTGCTCAAAATTCTAAAGTTTGGGTTGCTGATTTAGGTAACGGCACTTACAAGAATCCAATTTTAAATGCAGATTATTCTGACCCAGATGCAATCAGAGTTGGAGAAGATTACTATTTAACTTCCTCAAGTTTTGAGCATATACCAGGTTTGCCCATTCTACATTCAAAAGACATGGTAAATTGGGAACTTATCAATCATGCTTTAAAAAAACAGCCTCCTTTTGATGTTTTTGATAAACCACAACATGGCAATGGTGTTTGGGCTCCAGCAATTAGGTATCATAATAACGAGTTTTATATTTATTATCCAGATCCTGATTATGGGATTTATATGGTGAAAACAAAAGATCCTAAATCAGATTGGTCTAAACCTATTTTGGTATATCCCGGCAAAGGAATTATAGATCCTTGCCCACTTTGGGATGAGGATGGAAAAACTTATTTAGCTCATGCTTACGCTGGAAGTAGAGCCGGAATAAAAAGTGTAATTGCTATCGCACCAATGAATCAGGAAGGTACAGCAGTCATCAGCGAAAGCCAGATTATTTATGACGGCCACGAGACTGACCCCACTATTGAAGGACCAAAAATATACAAACGCAATCATTACTATTACATTTTTGCACCTGCAGGTGGAGTTCCAACAGGTTGGCAATTGGTTTTGCGTTCAAAAAACATTTATGGTCCTTATGAAAGAAAAGTGGTGATGGACCAAGGTAAGAGTAAAGTAAATGGTCCGCATCAGGGAGCTTGGGTAACTACTCCAAAAGGAGAAGATTGGTTTTTTCATTTTCAGGATAAAGATGCTTACGGAAGAGTGGTGCATTTACAACCGATGAAATGGGTGAATGATTGGCCTGTAATTGGTGAAGATAAAGATGGTGATGGGAAGGGTGAGCCAGTTTCTGTTTACAAGAAACCGGATGTAGGAAAAAATTATCCAATCAAAACCATTCCCGAGTCTGATGAATTTAACGATTCAGCTTTAGGATTACAATGGCAGTGGGAAGCAAATCCAAACGGAAATTGGTTGATGCCGAACAATGAAGGAAATTTAAGATTATACGCCCACGTTACAGACAGTGCCAAAAACCTTTGGGATGTTCCTAATATTTTAGCACAGAAATTTCCTGCCGATGAATTTACCGCAACCACCAAATTAAAATTTACGCCAAACTCAAAATTGCAAAATGAGGAAGCAGGCTTGGTGATTTTAGGATTGAGCTATGCGAATGTTTCTATCAAAAGCAAAGCTGATGGATTGTATTTAGTAAATGGTGTTTGTGAGAAAGCGGATAAAGGGAAAACTGAAATGGAAACGATCCTAACTAAAATAGACAAGCCTGAAGTATGGTTTAAAGTTAAAGTAAGTGAGGGAGCTAAATGCACTTTTTCCTACAGTTTAGATGGATTGAAGTATGTATCAGCGGGTCAGGTTTTTCAAGCAACACCCGGGAAATGGGTTGGTGCAAAAATAGGCTTGTTCTGTACAGGAAATACAAAAACAAACGATACTGGTTATGCAGATTTTGACTGGATCAGAATTGATAAATAGGATTAAATTTATGAAAAAGCAATATTTAATAGTTAGTGGGATAAGTTTTTTTATCGCCATACTATGCATAGTTTCTTGTTCAGTCGCAAAAACTGAGTTGGAAAGTAACGAGATTAAAGTAGCTAATGCTGATGAAGTTCTTTTAGCGGTGAAAAATGCAAAGCCCGGAGATGTAATTTTAGTTAAAGGAGGCAATTATAAATTTAACCAGCGGATAGATATTCAAACTAATGGGACAGCAGATGCCATGATTACCTTAATTGCTGACCCTTCAGATAAGATTAGACCAAAGTTTGACTTCTCCGCTTTAGGCGAAGGAGATTCTAATCAGGGGATTATTTTAAGAACCAGCTACTGGCATATTAAGGGGATTGATATTTTCAAAGCAGGGGATAATGGAATTTTAATTACCGGCGGACATGATAATACCATTGAATTCTGCTCCTTCTCTGAATGTTCAGACACCGGATTACAATTGATAGGTGGCGCAGCCAACAACCTGATCTTAAATTGTGATTCTTATTTTAATGCAGATTCTAAAATTGAAAATGCGGATGGTTTTGCCTGTAAAATTGATGTAGGTTCTGGCAATAAATTTAAAGGTTGCAGAGCTTGGCAAAACCTGGATGACGGATGGGACGGCTACCTGAAAAAGACCGATAATGTGACAACCACTTATGAAGACTGTTGGGCATTTAATAACGGTATTTTAAAGGATGGAAAAGTTAGCGGTGGAGACGGAAATGGTTTTAAAACTGGCGGGAGTGATGATAAATTATTAAAGCACAATGCCACTTACACCAATTGTATTTCTACGGGCAACATAAAAGATGGTTTTGCACACAACAGTAATAGAGGAGCAGTAAACTTATTTAATTGTTTAGCTTTTTTTAATAAATCCAAGAATATTAATTTCGGAAGCAAGAATCAGGTTTCAAAACTGGTCATTAAAAATTGTGTGGTTTTTGGAGAAGTGGGATCGCTTAACGCGGATGAGGAGGTGATTCAGCATAATAGCTGGCAACTAGAAAAAGAATTGAAGATTGGGGATTTTTTGAATTTGGATGTGAATGAACTCTCTAAGCCAAGAAAATTAGATGGAAGTTTACCGAATGTGAATATTCCTAAAAACTAAAACACTTTAAGATGGAATTTAATTTTAGAAAACTTTGTTTACTCCTCACTTTCGTGATCCTACTCCCAATAATAGCTAAGAGCCAGGCTCAGATATTTAAGTTTACCGTATCTCAGGATGGAAGTGGGGATTTTAAAACCATTCAGGAAGCGGTGAATCATGTGCGTGACCACTCTCAGCAAACAGTCACTATTTTTATCAAGAACGGAGTGTATCATGAGAAATTAGTGATCCCTTCTTGGAAAAAAAATATTGCCTTAGTTGGCGAAAGCAAAGAAAAAACCATTATTACCCATAATGATTTTTCTGGTAAAGATTTCCCTGGCGGAGATTTTACAGGAAACCCAAAGTTCAGCACTTATACTTCCTACACGGTTTTAATTCAGGCAATTGATTGTAGTGCAGAGAATTTAACCATCCAAAATACTGCCGGCAAAGTAGGACAAGCAGTAGCTTTAATGGTTGAAGCCGATAGAGTAGCCATTAAAAATTGTAACATTTTAGGTAATCAAGATACTTTGTATACCGCTAAGGATGGAAGGAATTATTTTAAGGATTGCTATATAGAGGGAACAACAGATTTTATATTTGGAGAAGCTACAGTAATTTTTGAAAATTGTATCATAAAAAGTTTAAGCAATTCCTATGTTACAGCTGCTTCTACTACCAAAGAACAGGCTTTTGGGTATGTGTTTCTCAATTGTAAACTAATTGCAGCTGAAGGGGTAGATAAAGTTTACCTTGGCAGGCCATGGCGTCCATACGCCAAAACAGTGTTTATTCATTCAGATTTGGGAGCACATATTTTACCAGAAGGTTGGAATCCTTGGAAAGGAGATGCCATGTTTCCTGATAAAGAAAAAACAGTTTTTTATGCAGAATACCAAAATAAAGGTGAAGGTGCTGGGACTATAAATCGTGTAAATTGGTCTCATCAATTAAAATCAGCGGAAGCCAAAAAATACACTTTAAACAATATCTTTTGCGATTGGAATCCTTTAAAATGATGAAAAAGTATTTTCTTTTTTTATTGCTGATAGCTTTTAATTTTTTGAGCTTTTCTCAAACAAAAATAGTTGCTTCACAAACCGGAGATGGCGATTTTAAAACCGTTCAGCAGGCTTTAGATAAAGTGCCTTTTAACAATAAAAAGCCCATTATCATTTATATTAAAAATGGTATTTATAAAGAGAAGCTTCATTTAGATTCTACTAAGAATAATGTGAAATTGATAGGAGAAGATCAGTTTAAAACGATATTAACTTTTGATGATCACCCTGGTAAATTGGATGCAGATGGTAATCCAGTGAGTACCAAATCATCGTATAGTTTTTTAATGTTAGGAGATGATTTTAATGCTGAGAACATTACTTTTCAGAACGATGCAGGTTTTACTGCCGGGCAGGCTGTAGCATTAGAAGTTCATGGAGATCTGGCAATTTTTAGGAATTGCCGGATTGTAGGCAATCAGGATATTCTATTTCTGAATGACGAAAATAGTCGACAGTATTATGAAAACTGTTACCTAGAAGGTACAACAGATTTTATTTTTGGCTCGGCAACAGCTTGGTTTCAAAACTGCCATATCCACAGCAAAAAGGATTCTCACATTACAGCAGCATCTACTCCAAAAAGTCATCCTTTTGGTTATGTATTCAATAATTGTGTGATTACTGCTGATCTTTCCTTGAGCAAAGTTTCATTAGGTAGGCCGTGGAGACCTTACGCGAATGTAACTTTTATACATTGCTATCTTCCTGAGCAAATTAAACCTGAAGGTTGGTCGGTTTGGAACCAGTTAGACACTTATAAGCTTTCTAGATATGCCGAATATGAAAATTTTGGTCCAGGCGCAAAAACGCAAACAAGAGTGAATTGGTCTAAGCAACTGACTGCTGTGGAATCCCAAAAATATAAGTTAGAAAATGTTTTTAATGGATGGAATCCTCAAAAAAATGAAAAATAAGATTTATAAAAGTGCGCTATTAATTGTTTTAGTTTTTGTACTTGCTTTTAAAAGTGCCGAACCTCCAATTCAGGTTTACCTTATCGGTGACTCTACCGTTTGCGAATACCCACTTTCAAGGTCTCCTTTAACTGGTTGGGGAATGCCTTTTGCTACTTTTTTTGATTCTATTGTAGTAGTGCAAAATCATGCAAAGGGCGGAAGAAGTACAAGAACCTTTTTGGAGGAGAACAGATGGCAACCTATTTACGATGAACTGAAAGCTGGCGATTATGTGTTCATCCAGTTTGGGCATAATGATGAAGCCAAAGAAGAAATATATAAAGACCGTTACACCACTCCAGAAGATTATCTTAAAAACTTGGAGAAATTTATTTCGGAAACACGTTCTAAAGGTGCCATCCCAATTTTGCTGACACCAGTAACTAGAATGAAGTTTGATAAAGATGGTATCGCTCAGGAAACACACGAAGAATATGCCGGTTTGGCTAAAAAAGTAGCGGTAAAAACAGGAGTAACATTTATTGATTTGAATGCAGAGAGTCTGAAATTATTGCAGGAGTTTGGACCTGATAAATCAAAACTATTGTTCAACCAGTTAGAGGCTGGTGAAAATCCGCATTACCCAAATGGAATAAAAGACAATACTCATTTCTCGGAATTGGGCGCAAGAAAAATGGCAGAAATAGTTTTAAGGGAACTGCGTAAACAAAATATTAAATTGGTAGATCACGTTATGAAACCAGTTAAATAAATCAGAATAAAAATGAAGATGCGTTATATTTTAGTTTTTTTATTGATATGTACAGTGAGGCTTGGCTTTGCACAAGTTCAAATTCCTAGAGACACCAGTTTTACCACTTATAGTGCATTTATAAAAGCAAGAAAACAGTATCCTAAAATTGAGATTGCTAACCCTACATTAGCAAAAGGAACATTGGAACAGCATGATATTGTTTATAGAGAAATTGGAAGCCGAAAATTGTTATTGGATATTGTTTACCCTAAAACAAAAAAAGAAAAATATCCTGTAGTTGTTTTATTATTTGGAGGAGGATGGAAGTCAGGAGACAAATCTATGTGTCAGGCGCAAGCGAGGGTTTTGGCAGCAAACGGTTATGTGGCAGTTTCGGTAGAATATAGATTGTCATTAGAAGCAAAATATCCTGCAGCAGTTCAGGATGTAAAAGAAGCCATCCGTTGGGTAAGGGCAAGTACCAAAGAATATCCAATTGATCCTTACCATATTGCGGTATTGGGAGTTTCTGCTGGCGGTCAACTGGCTGCTTTAGTGGGTAATACAGCTGGAGATCGTAAATATTTAAGTGGTAAAAATATTTATTTATCTGATGATATTCAGGCCATTATTGATATAGATGGCGTGTTGGCTTTTCATCATCCAGAATCTTCTGAAGGTACTGTGGCTGCAGAATGGCTTGGCGGTACTTATACTGAAAATCCAGAAATATGGGACGAGGCATCAGCTTTTTTTCATGTGACCAGCCAATCGCCTCCGATATTATTTATCAATAGCTCAAGTCCACGTTTTCATGCTGGCAGAGACGATATGATTAAAAAGCTGAACGAATTCAATATTTATTCAGAAGTCCATGAGTTTCCAGATACGCCACACCCATTTTGGCTTTTCCATCCATGGTTTAATCCTACAATGGATTATATCCTTAAATTTCTAGATAACATTTTTAAGGATAGATAAGCGAAATTATTTTTCACTCTTCAAAAGTCTGTTATGCAATCATTACCGGTAACGATTGCATAAATAAAAAGGCTTTAATCATTCATTAATAAGCTAAAAATCCTTAAAATTGTTAGAGAAACACAGTTTCTATAATTACTAAGACCATTTAGTATAAACCGACAATAATTTAGAAGATTTACATGAATTTATTTGATTTAAGTGGTAAGGTTGCCTTAGTTACTGGTTGTAACAAAGGAATTGGAAAAGGTATGGCATTGGCTTTAGCTTCTGCCGGAGCTGATATCATTGGCGTATCTGCCAATATGCCTTTAAGCGGAGGGGAAACCGAGCTGGCGGTTCAGGAATTGGGAAGAACTTTTAAGGCCTACCAATGCGATTTTGGAAACAGAACTTCTTTAGAAGCTTTCATCAAAAAAGTGATGGAAGAAAATCCTAACATAGATATTTTGGTGAATAACGCAGGAACCATCATGAGAGCTCCCGCTGCCGAACACTCCAATGAATATTGGGATAGCGTATTGGCTGTTAATCTGGATGCTCCTTTTATACTCACCAGAGAAATTGGTGCAAGGATGATTGAACAAGGATCGGGCAAAGTTATTTTCACCGCTTCATTATTGACTTTCCAAGGCGGAATTACCGTTCCCGGATATGCAGCAAGTAAAGGCGCTATAGGCAGTTTAGTAAAAGCTTTTGCCAATGAATGGGCAAGTAAAGGGGTAAATGTAAATGCAGTTGCTCCGGGCTATATCGCTACAGATAATACTGAAGCTTTAAGAAATGATGAGGACAGAAGTAAATCTATACTATCAAGAATACCTGCGGGAAGGTGGGGCACACCAGAAGATTTTGGTGGCGTAACCGTTTTTCTCGCTTCAAAAGCAGCAGATTATATACACGGAACCATCATCACCGTTGACGGTGGTTGGATGGGAAGATAAAGATCAATTACCATAAGAAAAAAGACATGAAACAAAGATATCACAATAGCCAGAAAGAAGTAAAAGGAATGAATACATCAGAATTGCGTGAACAGTTTTTGGTGGATGAATTGATGAAGAGCGGAGAAATTACATTTACTTATAGCCACTATGACCGTGTGATTGTTAGTGGTGCAGTGCCAACAGGCAAAAGCTTAACATTAGAAAATTTCCCGATGTTAAGAGCTGAATTCTTTATGGAAAGAAGAGAGATGGGCGTGATAAATGTAGGTGGCGCAGGAAAAATTGTAGTTGATGGAAAAAGCTTCGATGTAAACAAAAAAGATTGTCTTTACATTGGTAGAGGAAGCAAAAGCATTTCATTTTCTTCAGATTCAGCAAGCGAAACGGCTGTTTTCTATATCTTATCTACACCTGCACACAAAGAATACCCAACCACTTTGATGAAAGCAGGAGACGCTACACCAGTCACTTTAGGCTCAGCAGAAACATCAAATCATAGAACCATCTATAAATATATTTATGCCGATGGAATTCAAAGCTGTCAGTTAGTGATGGGATTAACTATCTTAAATACTGGAAGTGTTTGGAATACCATGCCTGCTCATGTTCATGACAGAAGAATGGAAGCCTATTTCTATTTTGATTTAGCAGCGGACCAGACTATTTTCCATTTTATGGGAGAACCACAAGAAACCAGACACCTCACTATTCATAATCATGAGGCAGTAATCAGTCCACCTTGGTCTATTCATTCAGGATGTGGAACAAGCAATTATTCTTTTATATGGGGAATGGGAGGTGAAAATCAGGATTATGGAGATATGGATCCAGTAGCTATTGCTGATTTAAAATAAGTTAAATCATTAATATAAGTATTTTAAACGAAGACATAGTTGTTTTTTAACTATTAATTTATACGGGGAAAATCGAATGACAAATCTAAAATCAGCATTATTTGCTGTTATCATTTTACAGGCAGCATTATTTAATTGTGAGGCTAAGTCTCTCCAAACAGATCAATCTGGTATAACAGATTCTCTTGCTTTTATCAACTATTTCAAGGTAAAAATGCCCATCATCAAAACACCAGTTTTTAAAAAGGATACTTTTAATATTGAAAAATTTGGAGCTATTGCAGATGGCTTAACGTTGAATACTAGAAGTATCAATGACGCCATTAATGAGTGTAGCAAAAAAGGCGGTGGTGTTGTTTTGGTCCCTGGGGGATTATGGTTAACTGGTCCGGTAGAGATGAAAAGCAATGTAAACCTGCATATAAAAAGAGATGCCATTTTGTTGTTTACACCAGATAAATCTCAATATAAACTGGTTGAAGGTAATTATGAAGGAAAGAAAGCAGTTAGAAATCAATCTCCAATTTCAGGAACTAATTTAAATAACATTGCCATTACTGGAGCAGGAATTATTGATGGTAATGGAGATGTATGGCGAGCAGTAAAAAGTGATAAGTTGACAGAATCACAATGGAAAAAAGTGGTCCAATCAGGAGGCTTGTTAAGGGAAGATAAAAAAATGTGGTATCCTTCTGAAAGCTATTTAAAAGGCGAACAGACACCCAACTCTACTGTATTAGCTCCCGGTAAAAAGCTATCAGATTATGAGGATATGAAAGATTTCTATCGTCCTAACATGCTAGTTTTAACAAATTGTAAAACTATATTATTAGAAGGGGTAACTTTTCAAAATTCACCGGCCTGGTGTTTGCATCCACTCATTTGTGAAGATTTGACCCTAAGGAACTTAAATGTTAAAAACCCTTGGTATGCTCAAAATGGAGATGGTGTTGATATTGAATCCTGTAAAAATGTAATGATAGAAGGTTCAACCTTTGATGTTGGAGATGATGGGATCTGTATTAAATCTGGAAGAGATGAAGACGGAAGAAAAAGAGGAATCCCTACAGAAAATGTGATTGCAAGAAATAATGTGGTTTACCACGCACACGGAGGTTTTGTAATTGGAAGTGAAATGTCTGGTGGCGCAAAAAATCTATTTGTTTACAACAACTCTTTTATCGGTACTGATATTGGACTAAGGTTTAAAACAACCCGTGGACGAGGCGGGGTGGTTGAGAAAATTTATATCTCTGATATTAATATGAAAGATATTGCCGGCGATGCCATTCTTTTTGATATGTATTATATGGCAAAAGATCCTGTTCCTTTAGCGGGAGAGCAAAGGGATGCACCAAAAGTAGAATTGCTTCCGGTAACGGAAGCAACACCACAGTTTAAAGATTTCTATATCAGAAATGTGGTTTGTAATGGTGCTGATAGAGCGATATTTATCAGAGGGTTGCCAGAAATGAACATTCAAAATATCAATTTTGAAAATATAACCATCCAATCAGATAAGGGAGTAGAGATTACAGAAGCAAGCAATGTTAATATTAAAAACTTAGTGCTTTTGTCTAAAAACACTGCTCCATTGGTTAAGATTGGTAATAGCAAGCAAATCAATTTCAGCACCTTTAAACCTTTGGGCGATGTGAAAACTTTCTTTAATATAGCAGGAGAAAAAACCACTGCAATCAATATCTCTGATTCAAAAATAACAGACTTAAAAGAAAAAATCACCTATTCTTCAAATGCTACCTCATCATCATTAACCATAAAATAGTATGAAACAATTTTCAAAATATAGCTTTCTTTTCATTGTTGCTTTATTAATAGCAAGCTCTTGTTCAACACAAAAATCAGTAATTGTAAAGCAGAAAAAGAGTTTATCAGAAGAAATGATCAGATCAGTAATGACCAGATGGCCAGATTCTATGTCTAATGGACCCGGAATACCGGTGAAATGGTCTTATGACCATGGAGTGATTTTAGAAGGAATTGCAAATGTTTGGAAACGTACTGGTGAGGGAAAGTATTTTGCATACATCCAGAAGTGTATGGATGTTTTTGTAAAAGAAAATGGAGATATAGATCGTTACAAAATTACTGATTACAACATTGACAATGTAAAAAACGGTAGGTCTATTCTATTACTTTATGAAGTAACAGGCAAAGAAAAATATTTTAAAGCGGCTTCTTTATTAAGAAAACAGTTGGAAGTGCAACCAAGAACCAAGGAAGGAGGTTTCTGGCATAAGAAAATTTATCCATACCAAATGTGGTTAGACGGATTGTACATGGGAGAACCTTTTTATGCTCAATATGCTGCTAATTTTCATCAGGATAAAGCTTTTGATGATATCGCCAACCAGTTTATTTATATGGAAAATCATGCCCGGGATGCAAAAACAGGTTTGCTTTACCACGGCTGGGACGAATCAAAAGAACAGGCTTGGGCCGATAAAACCACTGGAAATTCTCCTAATTTTTGGGGAAGGGCTATGGGATGGTACGGGATGGCAATTGTAGATGTTTTAGATAACTTCCCAGCCAATAACCAAAAACGGAAGGAATTGATTGCCATACTAAATCGCTATGCGGATGCAGTAGAGAAATACCAAGATAAAAAATCTGGTTTATGGTACCAAGTTTTGGATAAGCCAACCGGCAAAGGAAATTATTTGGAATCCTCAGCAGCAAATATGTTTGTATATGCACTGGCAAAAGGAGTAAGAATGGGCTATTTGCCGGCAAAATTTGAAACCGTTGCCAGCAAAGGTTACGAAGGAATTAAAAAGGAATTTTTGGTAACAGATGATCAGGGATTACTGCACTTAAACGGAACGGTAAGTGTTGCTGGTTTGGGTGGTAAACCTTATCGTGATGGAAGCTATGAATATTACTTAAGTGAAAAAGTAGTTCAGGATGATGCTAAAGGGGTAGGTGCTTTTATTTTAGCAAGTAATGAAATGGAACTGAGGGAAATATCTCAAGCTGGAGCAGGAAAAACAGTTTTGTTAGATAATTATTTTAATAATGAAACTAGAAAAGATATTCTTGGCAACACAGAAAGTTTCCATTATGTATGGAACGAATGGGATAACAATGGCTTTGGGATTTTAGGCGAGCAGATTAGAAATTACGGTGCTAAAACAGAAACCTTAAAGGAAGGGCCAACAGCAAGTAATTTAGCCAATGCATCAGTTTATATCATTGTTGATCCGGATACTAAAAAAGAAACACCTTTTCCTCATTACATGATGGCGCCATACATTCAAAATATTGTGGAATGGGTAAAACAAGGTGGTGTATTGTTATTGATGGCAAATGATTCCAGCAATGCAGAATTGCCTCACTTCAATGATTTAGTAAGAGAATTTGGGATGCAATATAAATATGAATTAAAAAATCCGGTAACAGGATCTCAGTTTGATATGGGGATGATTAAAATCCCGGAAGGAAATGAAGTTTTTCCATCAGGGCCCACTACTTATCTCAAAGAGATCAGCACATTAGCTTTAAAAGCTCCGGCTAAATCAGTAGTAGAACATAATGGAGATGTGGTAATGGCCATCTCAAAAATAGGTAAAGGGACTGTTTTTGCAGTTGGAGATCCTTGGTTGTATAATGAATATACGGATGGAAGAAAACTGCCAAACAATTTTCAAAATATTGACGCAGCAAAAGAATTAATGTATTGGCTTTTAAAACAAGCCCCAAAAAAATAAAATCATGATTTTAAATAAAACAAGCCTTTCTTCTTTAAACAGAAATAGGGTAACACTGCCCAATAATGAAATTTTTGAACTGCCAGAAAAGGTGCTTCAATTTGGAACTGGAGTGTTATTAAGAGGCTTGCCAGATTTTTTTATAGATAAAGCTAACCGTCAGGGAATTTTTAACGGTAGAATTGTAGTCGTAAAATCTACTGACCACGGCAGTACCAAAGAATTTGATGAGCAGGATTCATTATATACCTTAGCAATTAAAGGGGTAGAAAATGGAAAAACGATAGAAGAAAATATAATCTCATCGGCAATTAGTCGTGTACTGGTTGCTAGTAAACAATGGGACCAAATCCTGAATATCGCATCCAGTAAAGATCTGGAAGTCATCATCAGCAATACCACAGAAGTAGGGATTCAACTGGTAGAAGATAATGTGCATGCCAATCCACCGGTTTCTTTCCCTGGAAAGTTATTAGCTGTTTTATTCCATCGTTTTAAAGTATTTAATGGCGCAGCAGATAAAGGTTTGGTAATTGTACCTACAGAATTAATTGTAGATAACGGAACAAAGCTGGCAGACATCCTGCTTAAACT
The DNA here is from genome assembly GCA_039918235.1 of Pelobium sp. Classification (GTDB taxonomy): domain Bacteria; phylum Bacteroidota; class Bacteroidia; order Sphingobacteriales; family Sphingobacteriaceae; genus Pseudopedobacter. Next base: position 17,400 of record JBDSHZ010000055.1, on the reverse strand, counting down.
TGCCAAGAAAAATAATCTTTCAAGCACCTTCATCACCTGGATGAAGGATCATAATGAAATTTGCAATTCTTTGGTTGATTGCATTGTTCCGGGTAAACCAGCCAATGAAGAATTAAGTAAGCTTGAAGAAGAGTTAGGTTACAAGGATGAATTGTTGATCATGTCTGAAGTTTACCGACTTTGGGCTATTTCTGGAGACGAAAAAACTAAAGCAAAGTTAGCCTTTGCTGCTGCAGATAGCGGAATAGTGATTACTCCGGATATTGATCTGCACAGAGAATTAAAACTACGTTTACTGAACGGAACTCATACTTTAAGCTGTGGCTTGGCATTTCTTGCAGGTTGTGACACTGTTAAATCTGGGATGGATGATCCGGCAATTGAGGGCTTTGTTTCCAATTTAATGAGAACGGAAATAGCACCTGCTATCCCTTATGATGTTACCAAAGAGCAAACAGATGAATTTGCTTTTAAAGTTTTAGACCGTTTTAGAAATCCGCACATCAAACATCAGTGGTTAAGCATTACTGCAAACTACAGTTCAAAACTTAAAATGAGAGTAGTGCCCGTATTGCTTCATTATGTTGAGTTGTTCCATTCCGTACCAGAATTTATGGCGATGGGCTTTGCAGCCTACATTAGATTTATGAAACCTGCCAGTAAAAATGGCGATAAATATTATGGTGAAAACGGTGTAGAAAAATATTTAATCAATGATACCAAAGCTGACCATTTAGCCAGTTTATGGAATAAGCACCCCAATGATATTGTAGAAGCAATTTTAGGAGATACCGTTCTTTGGGGTATCGAGCTGTCTGCTATTCCAGGTTTTAGTAAAGCGGTAAAAAATTATTTAACTGCGATGGACGATCAAAAAATGATCAAAGAAATCATTACAAAAGAAATAAATAAAATAGAAGCATAGGCAATGCAAAGAGTATTAAAAGTACATCCCAAAGACAACCTTTTGGTTGCTTTAACAGATCTCTATAAAGGAGAAATCATTATCTATAACGATGAAAAAGTCACTTTAATTGATGATGTAAAAGCTAAACATAAATTTCTGACTACTGATTTAAAGCAGGGGGAAGAACTTATGATGTATGGTGTTTTGGTGGGTAAAGCTCAAATAGATTTAAAAAGTGGAAATGTAGTTACCACGGCCAACATTAAACATGCCGCCAATTCATTTGAAGTTGGAGAAAGAAATATTTCTTGGGATATCCCAGATGTAAGCAAATGGAAAGACACCACTTTTAAAGGTTTTCACCGTCCGGATGGAAGTGTGGGAACTGCCAATTATTGGTTGGTCATTCCGATGGTTTTTTGTGAGAACAGAAACTTGGAAGTTTTACAGGAAGCTTTGGTGACTCCTTTAGGTTATGGCAGAAAGAAGGCATACCAAAATCAGGCATTAAAATTAATAGATCTTTACCAGGCTGGTGCCGATGTGGATGCGATATTGAATACAGAGATTTTTATTGAAAATCAGCCGGAGAAAAGCAAACGTTTATTCCCAAATGTAGATGGGATTAAATTCCTGAATCATGATGGAGGCTGTGGCGGAACTAGACAGGATGCAGAAGCGCTTTGTGGGTTGTTAGCAGGTTATATTACACATCCAAATGTTGCAGGCGCAACAGTTTTAAGCTTGGGTTGTCAGAATGCGCAAGTGCATATTCTAGAATCGGAGATTCAAAAAAGAGATCCGAACTTTAAAAAGCCAATGTATGTTTTAGACCAGCAAAAAGTGGGTACCGAAGCAGATTTGTTGGCATTAGCCATTAAACAAACCTTTGCAGGTTTAATGGAAGCCAATAAACAGGAAAGAAAACCGGCACCTATTAGTAAAATCACCATTGGTTTAGAGTGTGGCGGTTCAGATGGTTTCTCAGGGATTTCTGCTAATCCAGCTATTGGTTATACTTCAGATTTGCTGGTGGCTTTAGGTGGAAAAGTGATTTTAGCCGAGTTCCCAGAACTTTGTGGCGTAGAGCAGAACATCAGCGACCGTTGCATTACTGCAGAAGAAGCAACCCGCTTTTCCTATCTGATGAAAACTTACAATGAAAAGGCTGTACAGGCAGGTTCGGGATTTGATATGAATCCTTCGCCAGGAAATATAAAAGACGGTTTAATTACCGATGCCATAAAATCAGCTGGAGCAGCTAAAAAAGGCGGAACTTCGCCAGTCGTCGCCATTCTGGATTATCCTGAAAAGGTGGTAAAACCGGGATTAAATTTGCTCTGCACTCCGGGAAATGATGTAGAATCCACCACAGCTGAAGTTGGTTCAGGAGCCAATGTAGTTTTATTTACTACTGGATTAGGAACACCAACCGGTAACCCAATTGCACCCGTTGTTAAAATTGCCAGCAATTCCATATTGTTTAAAAGGATGAGTGATATCATGGACATTAACACTGGAAGTATCATTGATGGGGAAGAAACCATTTATGAAGCCGGAGAAAGAATTTTAGATTATGTGATCAAAGTGGCAAGTGGAGAAGTAGAAGTAAGTGCGGTAAAACACGGACAAGATGATTTTATTCCTTGGAAAAGAGGAGTATCACTATAAATATAAGGAGAATCTGATATGGAGATTTTAGAAAATAAAAAATTTAAAATGAGTGCAATGAAAGAAGGAGCAGTAATCCCTGAAAATTTTTTATTGTATTCTGAAAAGGCAAGAATACTTTATCATGATTATGCTAAAGACCTGCCGATTATAGATTATCATAATCACCTGCCTCCGCAAGAGATTGCTAAAGCCAAAAAGTTTAAAAATATATCAGAAATTTGGTTAAAAGGCGATCATTATAAGTGGAGAGCCATGCGTACTTTAGGAGTAAGCGAAGACTACATTACCGGTGCAGCTTCTGACGAAGAAAAGTTTATGGCTTGGGCTAAAGTGGTTCCGGCAACAGTAAGAAACCCTTTATTCCACTGGACACATATGGAATTAAAGAACCCTTTCGGAATCAATTCTTTTTTGAATCAGGATTCTGCAAGAGAAATTTACAGCCACTGCAATGAGCTTCTAGCGCAGGATGATTTTTCTACCCAAGGTTTATTGAAGCAGTTCAATGTGAAAATGGTGGGCACCACAGATGATCCTTCTGATAGTTTGGAGCACCACAAAACATTAATGAATAGCAGTTTTGAGGTGAAGGTAAAACCATCTTTCCGTCCGGATAAGTCAATGATAATTGCTGATGCCACTTCTTACAGAGCTTACATCAAAAAACTTGCTGCTGCTTCAGGAATAGAGATTACTGATTTAGAATCTTTATTGGCAGCTTTAAGAAATAGGATCGAATTTTTTGCTGCTCATGGTGCTTCTATTTCAGATCACGGTTTAAATACCATTCCGGCTAAATTAACTTTATCTGATGCACAAAAAACTGAGTACTCCCAATTCTTAAAAGGCGAAAATGACACTTTTTCTGATCCTGATGCTTTGGCAGGTTATATCCTTACAGCACTTTGCAAGATTTACCATGAAAAAGGTTGGGTGCAACAGTTTCATTTAGGTGCCATCAGAAACAATAACCACGGAATGATGCGTAAGTTAGGTCCTGATACCGGTTACGATTCTATCGGAGATTATTCACAGGCGCAAAGTTTATCTAACTTTTTAGGTAATTTAAGTTTGGATGATCAATTGGCTAAAACCATTATCTATAATTTAAACCCTGCTGATAACGATGTTTTTGCAACCATGACAGGTAATTTCTCTGATGGTAAAACCAAAGGAAAAGTACAATTTGGAAGTGGCTGGTGGTTTTTGGATCAGAAAGACGGAATGGAAAAACAATTGAATTCGCTTTCTAATATGGGTGTATTGAGCACTTTTGTAGGAATGTTGACGGATTCCAGAAGTTTCCTTTCTTACCCAAGACATGAATATTTCAGAAGAATATTGTGTAATGTATTAGGTAGTGAGATGGAAAATGGACAAGTACCTGATGATGAAAAATGGATCGGTAAAATTGTAGCTGACATCAGTTATTATAACGCAAAAGAATATTTCGGATTGTAAAGCTGAGTATTTCAATATTTCTCGCAAAGAAATATAAGAAGCGCAAAGACCGCAAAGCATCATCTGCGACCTTTGCACTTTTTTCTTTGCGGACTTTGCGAGAAAATTAAGTAAGCAGGAGATTTTAAACACAAAAATGATCTGTGAAAACACAAACCTTGGTTCAATAAGCCATAAGGATAATATTGATTGATTTTATTTACCAGCTTTAAAGCAATAAGCTCTTTATATAATGTTGTGCAAAGCTTCCAATTTTATGCCGTATAAATTTATTTTCCTGCTTATGAAATCCCGATTTCCTGCTTAAGGAATTTATTTTCCTAACGTGGAAATTTCTGATGGATGCTGTTTCCCTTTCTCGTTTAAATATTCCGAAGGATCACTTAAATGCTCTTAGAAAACCGAGGACTCCGTCCGGTGAAATTTAAAATACCAAACCTAGTAGCTAGCTAAATCCTCAAACAACTCTTGGCGTTTAAATCTTTGCGAGCTTTGCGTGATAAATACATGATGCAATTCGCACAAAGAAAAATAAGAAACGCAGTGAGCGCAAATTTTATAGAGCAACAAAAAAGGTCTGTGAAGACACAGACCTTGGTTCAAGATAAGAAGCGCAAATAACGCAAAGTATAACCTGCGATCTTTGCGTGAAAAATACAGATGCAGGAGATTTTAAACACAAAAAAGGTCTGTGAAGACACAGACCTTGGTTAATTAGGATTAGAAAAAACCCAAAATATTATTTCTTCACTTTAATCACCATCTTTTTCACTACACCTTCGGCAATCATGGGTGCATGAACATCTTCTGGATAGAAAATTGCAAACTGATTATCGGTTAAACCGAAATACATATCTGGCGCATCGTTAAAGAAAAGCACATCTTTCTCAGGGTTGTAATCTCCTTTTTGATCTTTACATTCTGTTCTAGGTTTCCAGCCAATGGTTTCCTTTCCTGAGATGCACAATTGAATATCAATATTATTGTTATGGCACTCAAACTTTGCAATTGATTCTTCTTCGGTCATTCCAGCTTTGTCAGAAACAATTGCTTTCAATCCTTCAGATATTTCGTATTTGCCTACTTCAATAGCCGCTAAATTTGTTGCTTTAATGTATTCAAAAGCCTTTGCGAAAAGTGGGTGAAGGGCAATATATTTATCGGCGTTAGCCAGTGTATCTATAATCATGATTTTCTTCGTTAAATAAAAAAGTCCATGGACAATCGACTATGGTCCATGGACTTTTCTAAAGTGAATTAAATTTATCTTTGAACACGTCCAGAACCGTCGCCGCCCACTAAACCTTCCACATCAGAAAGTGTAGCATGGTTTAAATCGCCAGGAATGGTATGTTTCAGTGCAGAAGCAGCAACGCCAAATTCAGCAGCATCAGCCAATGATTTTCCAGTTACTAATCCAAAAATAAAACCGCTAGCGAAAGAGTCTCCACTACCTACACGGTCAACAATACGTACTTTATATTCTTTGGTATGGTGAAAATCTGTTCCGTCATAAACCAATGCGCTCCATCCGTTGTCAGATGCGCTGTAGCTTTCTCTTAAGGTAGAAGCAATGTATTTGAAATTGAATTTCGCTTTCATTTGCTTACAAACGTCTTTAAAACCATCTAAGTTAAGCTCACCTTTGGTTACATCTGTATCTCCAGCTTGGAAACCTAAACTAGTGTCTGCATCCTCTTCGTTACCGATACAAACATCTACAAAAGCACACAGCTCAGTCATTACCTTACGGGCTTTTTCTTTGCTCCATAATTTTTTACGGTAGTTTAAATCAATACTGGTGGTAATTCCTTTTGCTTTTGCAGCTTTTAAAGCGGCTAAAGTTAAAGCTGCCGCTTTATCACTTAAAGCTGGAGTAATACCTGTAGTATGAAACCAATCGGCACCATCAAAAATGGCATCCCAATCAAATTCAGAAGCATCCACGTCAGCAATAGAAGCACCGGCTCTGTCATAAACAACCTGAGAAGCTCTCATAGAAGCACCGGTTTCTAAAAAGTAGATCCCTAATCTATCGCCACCTCTGGCCACATATTTAGTTTCTACACCGTATCTTCTTAAATGGTTAATGGCGGCCTGGCCAATGGCAGTGTCTGGAACTTTAGAAACAAAAGTTCCGTTTAAACCATAGTTGCACAATGCGGCAGCTACGTTTGCTTCTCCTCCACCATAGGTTACATCAAAAGTGTCACTTTGTACAAATCTTTTGAAATCTGGGGTGGATAATCTCATCATGATTTCCCCAAGGGTTACGACTTTTTTAGACATCGTTAGTATATTTTATTGTTAATTGAAAAAGAGGTTTATTCTAAATTTCTTCGTTTAAAGAAATCAAAAATACACTTAATGCAATATAATGAAGAAGATTTGGAGAAAAATCATCGGTATCGATTGCGTAGTTTATTTATGCATTTTAAAGGCCGTAATTCTGTTCATTGATATAAATTTTATACTTTAGTTACCTCTTAATAAAGACCAAAAATAAACTTATGGACAAATCGTCGATTCTTAAAGCAATCACTGATCAGGGTATGTTGCCCTTATTTTTTCATGCCGATGAGCAAAAAAGTATAGCTATTACTAAAACTGTTTACGATGCAGGTGTAAGAGTAATAGAATACACTAACAGAGGTAAAGAAGCTCTTGCCAATTTCAGAAAATTAAAGGAAGAAGCTGTAAAATCTATGCCTGATTTAATATTAGGTATTGGAACCATTAAAAATCCAAAAGAAGCACAGGATTTTATTGATGCCGGTGCTGATTTTATTGTTTGCCCAATTGTGACTCCTGAAGTTGCAGAGGTAGTAAGTAAAGCAGGTTTATTGTGGATTCCGGGCTGTATGACACCAACAGAAATCTCTATTGCTCAAAAACATGGAGCAGGTTTAATTAAGATTTTTCCGGCTAATATTTTAGGACAAGAGTTTATTTCTTCTATCAAAGATCTTTTTGCAGGGCAGCTATTTATGCCTACCGGCGGAGTTGATTTGAGTAAAGAAAATATCAGCAGCTGGTTTAAAGCTGGCGTGTGTGCAGTGGGTATGGGAAGTAAATTGATCAGTAAAGAAATCATGAATGGGGAGAATTATGAGCTCTTAGCGCAAAATACAAAGGATGTATTGGCGGTTATAAAATCAATTAAATAAACAATAATGAAATTAAGCGAAAAGGCTGGAAAATACAGGTGGACCATTTGTGCACTCTTGTTTTTTGCAACTACAATTAATTACTTAGATAGGCAAGTGCTTTCCTTAACATGGAAAGATTTTATTGCTCCGGAATTTGGGTGGACAAATAATGATTATGGTAATATTACTGCATTATTCTCTTTGTTCTATGCTGGCTCTTTATTGTTTGCTGGGAGGTTTGTAGATTGGCTAGATACCAAAAAAGGATTTCTTTGGGCAATTGGAGTTTGGTCTGTAGGTGCTTGTTTACATGCTTTTTGTGGAATAGCAACAGCAGGAATTATATCTGGAGATTGGTTTTTAGGGTTTGAAGGAGCTAAAGAAGTGATAAAAGCCACCAATGATTCGGCAATGGTGATAACCGTGAGTGTTACGCTATTTATATTTGCCCGCTTTGTTTTAGCATTAGGAGAAGCTGGCAACTTTCCGGCAGCTATCAAAACAACAGCTGAATATTTTCCTAAAAAAGACAGGGCTTTTTCTACCAGTATTTTTAATGCTGGCGCAACAGTAGGTGCTTTAGCTGCGCCAATATCTGTACCCTTTATTGCTAAAGCATATGGATGGGAAATGGCTTTTATCGTAATCGGTGCGCTAGGTTTTGTGTGGATGGGCTTCTGGGTATTTATGTACGATAAGCCTGAAAAACATGCTAAAGTTAATGCAGCAGAGTTGGATTACATTCAGCAAGATACCATTGTTGATAGCAAAATAGTAGGTTATGTAGCTGAAACTTCTGCTAAAGTATCATTCATTGATTGTTTTAAATATAGACAGACTTGGGCTTTTGCATTTGGTAAATTTATGACCGATGGCGTATGGTGGTTCTTTTTGTTCTGGACACCAGCATATTTAAGCTCGGTTTACGGAATGGATTCAACAGAAGCGGCCTTCCCGCTTTTTATATTGTATAGTATTACATTACTATCAATTATTGGAGGTTGGTTACCTACTTATTTTGTAGAAAAAAAGGGAATGAACCCCTATGATGGTAGGATGAGAGCCATGTTAATCTTTGCGTTTTTTCCATTATTGGCAATGGTAGCCCAACCTTTAGGTCACATCACTTATTGGTTACCGGTAATTATCATTGGTATTGCAGGTGCAGCACACCAAGCTTGGTCAGCAAATATCTTTACCACCGTAGGTGACATGTTCCCTAAGAAAGCAATTGCAACAGTTGTAGGTATTGGAGGTTTAGCAGGAGGTATAGGTTCAACATTGATCAATAAAGGATCAGGAATGCTATTTGATTTTAGTAAAAACACCAACATGAAGTTTATGGGTTTTGAAGGGATTGAAGCTGGTTATTTTATTGTGTTTTCAATTTGTGCAGTATGTTATTTAATAGGTTGGATTGTAATGAAAACATTAGTTCCTACTTATAAGCCTATCACAACTTTATAATAAGGTTTATTAGATTAAAATTATAAATTAAAAAGGAGATCAATATTGATCTCCTTTTTTTATCATAGTTTGTTTCTATCAAGAAATGATTTGTTTTTAATACAGTTAAGTTAATATCATCCAGTTTTTATATTCTTCATGAAATTGGAGAATTCAATTGCTGCAACCTGATTAATTTTCATAAGTAAGGATGAATATTATTTAATTGAGGATAAATAGCAATGCTTTAGATGATGATGTTAAATGGTGATCTGGATTTACATTAATAACATTTATAAACCGTTGACACGTTTGCTTTTGTTATCCCTTAGTAATATGTTGTAGCACAAAAAAGCCTTTCTGCTATTTACAGAAAGGCTGGTTATAATTTTAAGGTTATGATTATTTCTTAAATCCAACCCTTGATTTTGGTTGTTTAAATTGTGGGGTGCTTTTAGAATTAATCTGAGGATTACCTACACTACTCATAGCGCATCTAAAACCAATTTCAGAACTTGCCTCTCCTTCATCTAAATATCTTCTAGTACCTGGATTTAACCAGTAAGCCCTATCGTTCCAAGAACCACCTTTATAAACTTTAGCCCTATCATTAACCAAAGTGATCTTGCCGTATAAGTCTAAATTCTGAGCATCTAATGCACCTCTTTGATCCGCATCAAAAGTTTCTTTTAAAACAGGCATTTTAGTAGTGTCAATTTGAGTTGGTGAAGAAGGGCTTAATTCATTCACATTTCCGTATTTATTGGCATGCTGGCTATAAGCGTCTTTTTTCCCTGTAGTTGCCTTAACTTTTTTAGGAACATTAGATTTTCCAAAAGTCTGTATTTTACCGTTTGTATCATACTCATTGTTCTCAAAATCATTTCCTCTAAAAGGATTAAAATCCTCTACTTTATCAAATGAAAGCTGGCGGTAAGTGTCATAAACCCATTCGCTCACATTACCTGCCATATTGTATAATCCAAAATCATTCGGCACATATGCTTTAACTGGGGCTGTAATGTCGGCACCATCGTTCAAGTAACCGGCAACACCCATGTTATCTCCAGCACCTCTCTTAAAGTTGGCATAAATTAACCCTCTAGTGTTTTTCTTTGGAGATCTAACTCCTAAGCCATACCAAGGGTAAACTTTATTATTAGCAATGATGTTATTATTTGCAGTACCTACTAAGGATAGCGCTGCATATTCCCATTCTGCTTCTGTTGGAAGCCTGTATCTTCCTGGAGTAAACACACCATCTTCTATTTTCGCAAATCTTTGCTCTGAAGTGGCTTTTCCTTTAGTTTCTGTAGGAGTGGTGGCTGTTCCCGTAGGACTGTTTACCTTTGGTGCTCCCTTTCCTTTATCATCATACTGTCCATTTAGGTAAATGTTCAGATCAAAAGGTTCTGTACTAACTTTTGCAGTTGTGCCAGCTTTATCTCCTTTTGGAGTCACACCGCTTTTTGCCGCCGCATAAGTTTTAGCATCGCTGATGATATTTTTCTTTCTAAGGATAGTTTCGTTTACAATATTGGTTCTCCAATTGCAATAAGCAACTGCTTGCTCCCAAGTTACCCCCACTACCGGATACTCCTGAAAAGCTGGATGTCTCAAATAATTTGTTACATAAGGTTCATTATAAGCAAGAGGACTTCTCCAAACTAAAGTATCTGGTAAAGCTTCGTAATACCATCTTGGGTCTTCAGGAACCTGAGTGATCCAGTTTAAATATTCTAACCAATCTAAATTAGCTACTTCAGTTTCATCCATATAAAAAGTAGCTACAGTAACTCTCCTTTTTGGGGCAGCGTAATCAAAACCAATATCATCAATATTAGAACCACCCATTACAAAAGTACCACCTTCAATATGTACTAAACCAGGGCCTGGGGTAGGCTTAATTTTGTTAGATACTTGAAGTGAACCAGGGATTTTTTGATTATAGGATGCGCCGGTTTTAGAAGAAACCTTAGCAGATTTATTACCACTGCATGAACTGAGAACTAAGGAAAGTCCAATACATACTGTAAGTACAGGTAAAATAAATTTTCTCATGCGCTTTATTGTGTTTTCAAAGCTAAAAATAAAAAATTATGATTAATCAAACTGATTAAATTAAATTGTGCAATATTCAATAGCAATTTCAATAGTTTTACCTATTAAAACGGACAAGCATCGTAATAGTTACAATAAATATAAATAATTATTTTGTTTTGAAAAGCATTGTAAATAAGCTGATTAACATTTCGCTTTTTTTATCGATTATTTTTGGAATAGTAATGGGCAATTCCTCAGAACTAATTATGAATTTTGATTTAAAAAAATGGTCAGTATTTGCTCATATATAAAATTATCCTAACCCTTTCAATACTGAACAGGTTTCATAATTACTCTGATGATTATTTAGAAGGCCAGATTAATATTAGAATCTTTTCTGGAAAACTGATAGAAACAATTAGTCAGTAATTAAATCCTAACTTGAAATAGGCTTACATATATTTGGGATGGAAAGGAACACTTTGGAGAAAAAATTGGAAGAGATGTGTATATTTAGGAGTTAAAATTACGTTATTCATCTTTCGGAGATGTTGTTCAGGAAATTGATAAATTGGTTTTACAATAATCCTAATTTTCATATAATATTATAGATTTACAAAATGAATTTTAAACCTTGCGCTTTACTTTCTGTAATTCTTCTTTCTTCATTTGTAAGTTTGTATGCACAAACTTCTACTGATGGAAGGCAAGGCAACACCATCACAACTGCAGTTCCTTTTTTATTAATTACGCCGGATGCCCGCTCAGGTTCTATGGGAGATGTGGGCGCAGCAATACCTTCAGATGTAAATGCAACACATTGGAATCCTGCTAAACTTGCTTTTGTTAAGCAAGAGAGTGGTTACGGTTTATCCTACAGCCCTTGGTTGCAGAAGCTAGTGCCTGATATAAATTTAGCTTACATTAACGGTTATTACCGTATTGATGATAGAAATGTTATTGGAGGGTCTTTGAGATATTTTTCTTTAGGAGAAATTCAATTGGTAGATGCAAATCAAACTTCTTTGGGTATTTACAGCCCAAATGAATTAGCAGTTGATGGAACTTTTGCCCGTAATTTCGGACAGAATTTTTCCTTAGGGACGTCATTGAGGTTCATTTACTCCAATCTTTCATCAGGTCAGATTGATGGAGGGCAGCAAACCAAGCCAGGAACAGCAGTAGCGGCAGATGTTTCTGCTTTTTATACTAAGAATCGTGATTTATTTGGCAATGCAGCCACGGTCTCTTTTGGAATGGATATCTCTAACATAGGCACAAAAATGAGTTATGTAGATGGTGGGCAGAAATATTTTTTACCTACCAATATGAGAATCGGGGGTGCATCCACCTTTCACATTGATGAGTTTAATGATTTTACTTTTGCTTTAGATGTCAATAAGCTTTTGGTGCCCACAACTCCCCAATATGATTCAAACGGAAGAATTAAAGCTGGTAAAGATCCTAACCGGTCTGTTCCAGCTGGTATTTTTGGTTCTTTTTTTGATGCACCAAGAGGAGGGTCAGAAGAATTACAGGAAGTAAGCATAGCTACAGGTGTAGAATATTGGTACAGCCAACAATTTGCAGTAAGAGCAGGGTACTTTTATGAAAATCCAAACAAAGGAAACCGACAATATTTAACTTTGGGTTTAGGATTGAAATATAACATTGTAGATATAGATTTTTCATATCTGATAGCCAATCAGCAAAAATCACCTTTGGCAAATACCTTAAGATTTTCATTGCTATTCAATTTCGGTAGCACAGGCCAATCTAGATTATGAAATTAAAAGTAGGTTTCGGTTTTGATGTACATCAACTTAAAGAAGGTCATCCCTTTGTTTTGGGAGGTTTAACTTTAGACCATCATAAAGGAGCATTTGGCCATTCTGATGCCGATGTTTTAGTGCATGCCATCTGTGATGCGCTGTTAGGTGCGGCAAACCTTAGGGATATTGGTCACCACTTTAAAAACACCGACGAAAGATGGAGAGGCATCAGCAGTTTAATATTATTGACAGAATGCGTCAAAATGCTTTCAGAAAAAGGATATAGCATTAATAATGTAGATGCGATGCTTTGTTTAGAAGCCCCAAAAATAAATCCTCATGTTCAGGAAATGAAAGAAAACATAGCGAAAGCCATGAGTTTGGATATTGAAGATATCTCTATAAAAGCAACCACTAATGAAACGATGGGTTTTATTGGTAGGGAAGAAGGTGTGGTAGCTTACGCTGTTTGCTTGTTGCAGAAAGGGTAATTAAATTTCTCTTCAATCTATATTTTTCTCCCATCCCTAATCAAAACTTCAGAACCCTCCACTAAAAAGATGGAATTTGGATTTTCCTGATTTAGAAATTTGAAATCACTTCCATATAAATCTTCAAAATCAGCATCAATTTTATAGTTTTTAACTTCGTAAATTTCCCATTTGGGGTGTTCTACTGCATATTCAAGAGATTTATTTTTTCCTGCTTTGGTATAGCCCCAATAATGCTCAGCAATAAATTCTTCTTGGCTTCCAGCTTGCATTGGTTTAGAAATTGCATTGGCTTCTACAGCTAAACTGTACCAATTTTTCTTCTTCCATTGATAAGAAATTTCTAAAGATTCTTTATTGATGAGCCAGTTATGTTTAGTTTTTAAGGTTTCATAATGCTCGTTAAATAAAGTATTTGCCACTAATGAAATCATTGGTTTAGAAACTACTTCACTTATAAAAACTGCGCCTCTTCGCCATTCTTCATCTTCTTTATACCTTACATAAAATCTTAAGTTTACCTCTTCAAAATTGATATGAAAAGGGATTTTAAAACCTTTAATTCGGGTATTTAAAAACATAAAACCAATAAGGCTTACATAGCAATCTCCATTATAAATATCTAATTCGGTATGCGGAGGTAAATATTTAGCTAAAATAGCAGGATCAACAATATAATTTGCCATAATAAGCTTACGCCATTCTGCTTTCAGAAAAGTATTCTTCATTTTATGATAATAGAATTCCTTGTCAAATTGTTTATTGAAATCGCCATTTTTGCTCTTATTCGATAAACGAAAGGAGTCTTTAATTTTGCGTTTTTTTACTAAATTTGGAAGAAGATGCCTACAATTCTATTTATATATGGCTGGAGACTTTTCTTTTATTCAAATGAAGGAAAGAACCAATACATGTTCATGCTCAAAAAGGAGATATGGAATGTAAATTTTGGATATTAATTGATGAAGTAGAAATAAAAGAAGAGTATGCTTTTAATTTAACGCCACCTGCTAAAAGAGAGATTAAAAAAATCATCTACCAACATTTTGATTTAATTGTTAATTCTTGGGATAAATACTTTAATAAGAAAATATGATTGCTACACACCAAATAGAAAATATAAACTTTATTAATGATTCACTCCAAATTGTAGTAGATGGGAAGAATTATGAATTTGAATTAAAAGAAATTTCTCAAAAGCTTTTAGAAGCAACCACCATAGAACGTAATTTTTTCAAAATTTCTCCTTCTGGTTATGGTATACATTGGCCTTTAGTTGACGAGGATTTGGCTGTTGATGGTTTAATTAAGTAGGTTTATTCTTTCAGCAAAAAAATCTTCATTCTTAAAATATAAAAAAAATAATTTCAATTGAGTTTTGAAATCTCTTCTTATTCTCATGCAAAACTTTATAATTAGCTATTTATAGCTTTTCGTCACCATATATTTTGTTGGTAAGGTTATTAAATCGTGTTTTTATTCACATTTCATGGTTCTAAAACCCATTATATTTAAATTAAGGATTAAACTATCTTAACTTTTAGAAGTATAAAACCCTTCAACTTTCATTAAGCCCTTAAACGCAAACCTCCTTCCTCAAACCTCCCAACAAAAAATCTCTCCTCAAGCATTTGACTTTTAATTTATTAGTTCTATCTTTGCAGTCCCCAAAATAGGGGGATTTTATTTTATTAATTATTTAAATTATAAGCAAGTGAATACGTTAAGTTACAAAACTGTCTCTGCCAATAGAAAGACCGTTGACAAACAATGGGTTGTTGTTGATGCTCAGGGCGAGATTTTGGGGCGCTTGTCTTCTAATGTCGCTAAGATTATTAGAGGAAAAAACAAGCCATCGTTTACCCCACACGTAGACTGCGGAGATAATGTGATTATTATCAATGCAGACAAGGTAAAACTGACCGGAGATAAAATGTCTGATAAGACATATGTTTCCTACACCGGATACCCAGGTGGTCAGCGTTTCATTTCTCCTAAGGAGTTAATGGCAAAACACCCTACTCGTGTATTAGAGAAGGCTGTTCGTGGGATGTTACCTAAAAATCGTTTGGGAAGAGCAATCTTCAAAAACCTGTATATCTATGCAGGAAATGAGCATCCACATGCTGCACAAAACCCTAAAGAAGTTAAATTTTAAATTTAAAGGAGAAAAGAAATGTCAGTTACTAATACTTCTGGAAGAAGAAAAACTGCAGTTGCCCGTATCTACTTAAAAGAAGGCAACGGTACCATAATCGTAAATGGTAAAGATCACACAGAATATTTCCCAACATTGCCATTACAATATGTTGTAAACCAAGCATTTATTGTTGCTGAAGTTACAGGACAGTACGATGTTACTGTAAATGTTAAAGGTGGTGGTGTTACCGGACAAGCTGGAGCTGTCCGTTTAGCTATTGCTAAAGCTATTGTTGAATTAGACGCTATTAGGAAACCATCTCTTAGAGCTAAAGGTTTAATGACACGTGATAACCGTATGGTTGAGCGTAAGAAACCAGGTAGAGCTAAAGCTCGTAAGAAATTCCAATTCAGTAAACGTTAATATTCGGAGGACAAGACAATGGCAAGAACAACTTATCAGGACTTATTGGATGCAGGTGTACATTTTGGTCACCTTACCCGCAAGTGGAATCCGAAAATGGCGCAATATATCTTTATGGAGCGCAACGGAATCCATATAATCGACTTAAACAAAACTTTAACAAGAGTTGAAGAAGCAGCTTCTGCTATCAAACAAATTGTTAAATCTGGTCGTAAAGTATTGTTTGTTTCTACAAAGAAACAAGCTAAAGACATCGTTGCAGAATACGCAAAATCTGTAAATATGCCGTTTGTAACCGAAAGATGGTTAGGTGGTATGTTAACCAACTTTGCTACTGTTAGAAAATCTATCAAAAAGATGACTAACATTGACAAGATGACTAAAGACGGTACTTATGATGTACTTTCTAAGAAAGAAAAATTAATGATTCAGCGTGAGCGTATCAAATTAGAAAGCCTTTTAGGAGGTATTGCTGATTTAAACCGTTTACCAGCGGCTTTATTTATCATAGATGTTAAAAAAGAGCATATCGCTGTAACAGAGGCTTTAAAGTTAAATATTCCAACTTTTGCAATGGTGGATACTAACTCTGATCCTTCAAACATCGATTTCCCTATCCCAGCGAATGATGATGCTACAAAATCAATCTCTTTAATTACCGGAATAATTGTTAACGCAATTATTGAAGGTTTAGAAGAACGCAAGCAAGAAAAAGATGCCGAGACTGATAAAGAAGCAGCAGCTGAAAAAGCAAAATTAGATGCTCCTGCGCCAGCACCAGCAGCTGAAAAAGCAGCTGTAGAAACTGGAAAAAGAACTAGAAAAGGTTCTGACGCCGGTACTACTGCAGTAGCGGAAGAAGTTGCTACTACTGAAGAAGCAAAAGGAGAATAACCCCTCGTTCCCCTAAAGGGGATGATTATAGTGGCTCTGCTTTTTCAAGAGATAACAAACAAAATATTCACACCCTGCTCATCCCCCTTTAGGGGGAACGAGGGGGAAAATTTTTAATAAAATGTCTACAGTACAAATTTCTGCAGCAGATGTAAACAAACTTCGTCAGCAAACTGGCGCAGGTATGATGGATTGCAAAAAAGCTTTAACAGAATCAGAAGGTGATTTTGAAGCTGCAATTGATTATTTAAGAAAAAAGGTGCTAAAGTTGCCGCTTCACGTTCAGATAGAGATTCTAACGAAGGTGTAGTGATTGCTAAGACCACTGCTGATGGTAAAAAAGGAATCGTTGTTGAAGTAAACTGCGAAACTGATTTCGTTGCTAAAAATTCTGATTTCGTTGCTTTTGCACAAGCTATTGCTGATAAGGCAGTAGAATCTGGAGTTTCTTCTATTGAAGAATTAACGGCTTTGGAATTAGACGGTGCTAAAATTGCTGATTTGATTATTGATCAAACTGGTAAAATTGGGGAGAAAATTGGAGTTTCTAAATTTGAAACGATCTCTGCCGATAAAGTTGTTGCTTACATTCACGGAAATTACCGCTTAGCGGTTTTGGTTGGTTTTAACCAAGCTGTTGATGGTTTAGACGAAGCTGGAAAAGACGTTGCGATGCAAATTGCAGCAATGAGCCCAGTTGGTGTTGATAAAGCTGATGTGGATACCCGTGTGATTGAAAGAGAAATGGAAATTGCTAAGGAGCAAATCAGAGCTGAAGGAAAACCTGAAGAAATGGTGGAGAAAATTGCTGCTGGTAAATTGAATAAATTCTACAAAGAACAAACTTTATTGAACCAAGAATTTGTGAAAGATTCTTCAAAAGATATCCGTAAATTCTTAGATGAAACTTCTAAAGGATTGACGGTTACTGCTTTTAAAAGAGTTGTTTTAGGTTCTTAAGAGTATCTAGATTTTAAGAAGCAAGTAGCAAGATTACTTG
>JBDSHZ010000054.1:0-38381 GCA_039918235.1 Pelobium sp. | reverse complement strand
ACCAGCGGCGCATTAAGAACCATGGAATTGGTATTGGGTTTACCGCCCATGAGCCAATATGATGCTGCAGCTTTACCGCTTTATGATTGCTTTACACCCACTGCCAACTTAAAACCTTTTACACATATTGAAGCTATTGTTGATTTAGATGCTAGAAATATTGCAGTAAACGGTAGCGCATTAAAATCTGAATCCTTCAATTTGGCAAAAGAAGACGCCGTTCCGGATTTAGAGCTGAACGAAGTGATCTGGAAATTTGTTAAAGGCGAGAACGCTGTAATGCCTGCACCAAGAAGAAGTGCTTTTGTAAAACTGGAAGAGAAAAAGAAAGATGATGATGATTAAGAAGGGGTTATAATAATACCTATCGCAAAAATTATTATTTATAAAAAAGGAATAGGCATTATTCCTTTTTTATAGCTGTAGCAGTTTGGCTATGGTAAAAAACTTTTCCGTTTCTATCTATGTGAAGCAATAAATCTTCATTTTTTATATGTTGGTAAATAGAAATGTCAAACAAATATGGCAATAACAAATCATCAATATCTGTAGCTAATTTATTGATTAAATTGAGGTTCAATCCGTTTCCAATCAATGTTAGGTCAATATCTGATCCTGGACGGTAATTCCCCAATGCCCTTGATCCGTAAATGATGACCTCTTTAATTTCATGATATTTTTGGAAAATCTTATTGATTTTAAAAATATCATTCTCTTTTAGACCAAACTCAATTTTCATATTCTTTTAAAAGAGTTTCTAGATTAATGAACTGTTGAAAATAATTATTTCTGATTTCCGCCAAAACTTCTTTTGCAGTGTCTTCATTGTAAGTGTGCGAACTTTTCACCCTACTCTCAATCATATTCATCCAAATCTGCCCCTCTTCAATCAAACCTCTGTTAAAAGCCATACGAAAAGCATCTCTGCTACCCATAATTTCTGTAAATCCTTGAAAGTTCAAATAATCTTTAATCACATTCCAAGCCAATTCAAAAGTATATTCAAACGCTTGGATTAAACCTTGCTCCTCCAATTCGTTTAAATTCTTTTGCTTTAAAAATTTCTCTAATTGCCTTAAAGCTTTTTGATAATTTTTAAAACGTTGTTTCCATCTGACATCTTGACTTTCCATAAATACTTGTTCATACTAATTTATGAAATTAATCTCTTTTATTTTAAAACAAACCCAATTGTCCCTTATCATCCAATTTTATATCATCTGGATTGGTGATTTCAAAATCTACTTTTTTTGCTGGCGGTGGAGTTGGAGTTGACGTGAATTTTGGTTTCTCCTCTTTTTCTACTTCTTCTTTTTTCTCTTCTTTAGTATCAGCTTTTGCTACCTCAGGAGTTTCTTCTTCTGAATCTCCGATAGTTGCTTCATCATTGCTGTCCTCATCATCTTCCGCTGTTAAATCATCTTCAACTTCTTCTTCTTCTTCTGTTTCATCATTTTTTTCAGAAATGAGGATCACTTTTTGCACATCATTCTGGCTCAATTTGTTTCCCTGAGCTTTTAAGCCTTTTACTTCTATCACTTCAGAAAGATCCAATTCCTGCTCATCAAAAATCTGGGATTTCCCTTTTAAAGATTCCACTTTTACGATAGGATGAGCTGCCCCGCTCAGTAAAATCAATTTAGAACCAGGTTCTTCATTGATGAAACCGCTACGTTTTCCAATTGCTAAATCTTCAAACATAAAACGTTTCACATAATAGTTTTTAGATTTTCCATCCAAGTGGATGCAGGTGAAAATCTGCTCCGCCTTGTGTTTTTCAATCTTCATCATTTTATCATCAAAATGATTGGTGAGGTCAAAACTGGAAAGCTCATAACTGCCGTCATTAAATACACACAGTATTTTATCCTCCGCCTGAAATTCGCCTAAATATCTTCCATGTCCGTTTTCATTCAAACGTTTCACAATAGGATCATACCAGATTTTTCTTCCGGCCAAAGTAGATACCCCTTTTGATTTTAAGGTCACTTTTTTGATGGCATACTTAGAAAGTATATTTCCCTGCGAGCCTCTCCCTTTAATGGCGGTCTCCGCAAAGTCATGGTCAAAGGTCAATTTTCTCAATTTCGACATCGGCTTTAAAGCCACATTAATCACTTCTGCTTCTCCATTAGGATTTGCAGTGAAATAAAGTGTTTTTGACCCTTTGCTCCCTTTAGTTAAATCGTATTCTTTATCTCTAGTTACCCCTCCAATAGCAAAACGCTTAATGTAAGCTGTTCCGGTTTTACCGTCATTATAAACCATGTTATAAATGGTGCGTTCGTCATTTTTCTTGAACACCCCTACATGTAAAATACCTTTCCCTACAAAAGTTTTATCTTGCACTTTAGTCACTAAACAAACGCCATCCTCTCTAAAAACCACGATATCATCCAAGTCGGAACAATCAAAAGCATACTCATCTTTCTTTAATCCTGTCCCCACAAAGCCATCTTGTTTATTCACATAGAATTTGGTGTTGGCTAAAGCTACCTGAGCCGCTTCTACCCTATCAAAAGTTCTGATCTCGGTTTTGCGTTCTCTTCCTTTTCCAAATTTTTCTTTTAATCGCTCAAAATAAGCGATGGCATAATCTGTTAAATGTCTTAAATCATGCTTAACACTTTTGATTTCTTTTTCCAGTGCCGCCATTTGATCATCCGCCTTCTTCACATCAAAACGGGTGATGCTGCTCATCGGCTTATCAATCAGCTTCATAAAATCTTCTGGTAAAATCTCTCGGTAAAGACTGGATTTAAAGGGTTCAAATAATCTGTGTAATACAATTAAAACTTCATCAAAATTAGTAGAGTTTTCATAGTCGGCATGTTTGTACATCCCTTCCTGAATAAATATTTTTAGTAAAGAGCTGAAAAATATTCTTTCCTGTAAATCATGGAGCTTAATTTCGAGCTCTCTTTTTAAAAGATACTTGGTGTAAACGGTACTTTCAGTTAAAATATCATTCACACTCATGAAATGAGGCTTATCTCCCTTAATGATGCAAGTGTTTGGAGAGATGGAAACCTCGCAGGAAGTAAAAGCGTAAAGTGCGTCAATGGTCACATCGGGAGAAATCCCTGGCGCAAGATGCACCACAATTTCTACATCTTTTGCAGTGTTGTCCTCAATTTTTTTGATCTTAATTTTTCCCTTATCATTTGCAGAAATGATACTATCTATTAAAGCGATAGTGGTGGTAGAAAAAGGGATTTCATTAATGATCAACGTCTTTTTATCTAGCTCGGCTATTTTTGCCCTCACTCTTATCTTTCCGCCACGTTGTCCTTCATTATAGGCAGAAAAATCAGCCATTCCACCGGTCAGGAAATCCGGAACGATATTAGGACGATTCCCTTTTAAAACTTCTATAGAGGCATCAATCAGTTCAATAAAATTATGAGGCATTACCTTGGTGGCTAATCCTACTGCAATACCTTCGGCACCCTGAGCTAACAAAAGAGGGAATTTTACCGGCAAAGTAATCGGTTCTTTATTTCTGCCATCATAAGACGATTGCCATTCAGTGGTGTCAGGATTAAAAACAACTTCTAAAGCAAATTTAGACAGCCGAGCCTCAATATAACGGGGCGCTGCCGCAGAATCTCCAGTCACTGGATCGCCCCAGTTTCCTTGTGTATCTAACAGTAAATTCTTTTGCCCAATCTGCACCATGGCATCTCCAATAGAAGCATCTCCGTGAGGGTGATACTTCATGGTATTTCCAATCACATTGGCCGCTTTATTAAAACGCCCATCATCCATTTCTTTTAAGGAGTGAAGAATACGGCGTTGCACAGGTTTTAACCCGTCATGTATATGTGGAACCGCCCGGTCCAGGATCACATAAGAAGCATAGTCTAAAAACCAGTTCTCATATAAACCGCTTAATGGGGTAACGTTATGTAAGGTTTCTTCGTTTTGGTAATTGTTTTCTTCCATATATTTTTTTACCACAGAGGGCACAGAGATTTTTCACAGAGTTAACAAAGAAAGCTTAGTGTTCTTTGTGTTTTTAGTTGTTAACTCTTTGGCTTCATTTTAATAATAGCCATTTATAACTCTTTTAACTCCATCCTTTAAAAGAAGTACATTAAAATTAATCAAGAGCCCTAATTTGCATTTTGATAACTTTAAATATGTTAAAGTTTGGGCTAAATGAATATCATTTAAAGCTTCAACAGATTTTACTTCAATTATCAATTTATTTTCTACAATTATATCCAATCTATAACCACAGTCCAACTTTACTTCCTCATAAATCAATGGTAAAGCTTTTTCCTTCTCTACAATTAATCCTGATTTAAACAATTCATAGCTTAGACATTCTTTGTAAGCAGATTCTAACAATCCTGGCCCTAATTCTCTATGAACTTTTATAGCTAAACCTATTGTTCTGGTGGCTAAAATATTTTCTTCTTCCATTATATTCAGAAAATTAGCTAAGCCTTTCTCTGTATTCTTTGTGTTTTTCTCTGTGAACTCTGTGGTTATTATCCCCTCAATCTACTTTCGAAAAACATAAAAGGTAAGAAACTCTTCACTCCTCTCGTTTTCCATACCGGGCCATCAATACAATAGAGCAACACCTCAAAATCCTGTTTTTGCTTTTTTTCATATTCAGCCATCACCTGCAAGCAGGCGCCGCATGGAGTGGTTGGATTTGTCAATTCAAATTGAGTAGTGTGAGCAGTAATTGCCATGGCTACAATCTCATCATCAGGCTCATTTGCTCCCATTGCAAATAAGGCAACACGTTCTGCACAAAGCCCTGAAGGATAAGCTACATTTTCCTGATTGCTTCCATAAATTATTTTCCCACTTGCCAATTTTATGGCCACACCTACTTTAAAATTGGAATAGGGAGAATGAGAATTCTCCAACGCTTTAACAGCTTCTTTACACAAGACTTGATCTTCCTGATTCAGTTCTGATATGCTTTTATAATCCTCAAAAGCAATATTAATTTCTTTCTTATTCAAAATTTAAATTTATGACCAATATACAAAATACATCCAATTTCAGTTTAGGAGATAATTCAAATATTATTTAATAGTTAGCAGTATTGGCACAGCTATTGGTTTATTCTAAATATCAATAACTACTTACAAAAACCTATCTAAAAAATAATGAATTTATTAAATGACCTATTTGACTTATTTAAGCTTAAAGTGGAGAATGTATCCACAGATTTAGAGCTCAAAAAAGCCAAAACACAGATAGCCATCAGAAATCTCTTCCTGAGAATCATTTTCTCTGTAATTGCTGGTGTTTTTGTCATTTTTATATTGATTAATTTGAGTGATGCCAGTCAGTCTTATTTTGCGGAATTATTTGGCAAAAGCTATTATGGCTCACTTTCCACAGCATTTATATTTTTCATTTTGATTATTTTAGTGGTATTCTACCGCAACAGCATATTTATAAATTTATTCAAATGGCTTTACAAGATATTCGATTAATGATTCAGCAGAAAGTTGCTGAATGGATTACCAAAGAAAATTTAGCACTTCAACATAAAAATGCTATGCTTAACAAGCTAGCTAAAAATCCTGCTGTAAATAAAACCCATGTAGCAAATAATGACCGTTACGCAGAAGAACTAATAAAAGCGGCAGGGATCAGTATTTTGGTTTCATTTCTAATTTCTAAAATTTTTAAAATCAGAAATCCGGTGATTAAAGCTTTACTAATTCCAGCCATCACTTCTGCAATTATGAAATCCGAACTATTTGATGTCATTTCAAAACGCCCTAAGCAAAAACTAATTGAAAACCAATAATTGCTAAGCTGCAGAATTTGCTAAAGTTTCGGCCTCATCGGCTGCTAATTTAGCTGCTGCAATAATTGTTGCATCATCTTTTTCTACCCTCAAATTTTGTACAATATGCTGTTGCCTATCCATGGTATTTTTCCCCATGTAATATTCCAGCAGATTTTTAATCTTCGTTTCTCCCTGTAATATCACAGGATCTAAACGGATATCTTCTCCAATAAAATTCTCAAACTCATCCGGAGAAATCTCTCCTAAACCTTTAAATCGCGTAATTTCAGGTTTGCCCCCCAATTTATCAATTGCCAGTACCCGCTCTTCATCACTGTAGCAATAAATGGTTTCTTTTTTATTTCTCACCCTAAACAAGGGGGTTTGTAAAATAAAAACATGGCCAGTCTTCACCAAATCCGGAAAAAACTGCAGAAAGAAAGTCATCAATAGCAAACGGATGTGCATTCCATCCACATCGGCATCTGTAGCCACCACAATATTATTGTAACGTAAATTTTCAAGCCCGTCTTCAATATTTAAAGCATGTTGCAAAAGGTTAAACTCCTCATTCTCATACACTACTTTTTTGGTCAAGCCGTAAGCGTTTAATGGCTTTCCTTTTAATGAGAAAACAGCCTGCGTTCTCACTTCTCTTGCCTTAGTGATGGATCCTGAAGCAGAGTCTCCCTCGGTAATAAACAGCGTAGTTTTTTTACGGTCTTCTTCACTCAATTTGTCATCATCTAAATGCCACTTGCAATCCCTTAGCTTACGGTTGTGCAAACTTGCTTTTTTAGCCCTATCGTTTGCCAGTTTCTTAATCCCTGCAATATCTTTACGCTCTCGTTCCGACTGTAAAATACGTTTCAGTAAAGCATCTGCAGTTTCAGGATATTTGTGCAGGTAATCATCCAGTTCCTTTTTTACAAAATCACTGATAAAAGTTTTTACCGATGGACCTTCCGGACCAACATTTAAAGACCCTAATTTAGTTTTGGTCTGTGATTCAAAAACGGGTTCTTGTATCCTTACAGAAATAGCAGCTACAATAGATGCTCTAATATCAGACGAATCGTATTCTTTTTTGTAAAATTCACGAATAGTTTTTACCACCGCTTCTCTAAAAGCCTGTTGATGCGTTCCTCCTTGTGTTGTATGTTGCCCGTTTACAAAAGAGTAATATTCTTCACCATATTGCTGACCATGAGTCATGGCTATTTCAATATCTTCTCCCTTTAAATGAATGATGGGATAACGATTGGCTTCCGAATCGGTGTTTCTAGTCAACAGATCATATAAACCTCTTTCAGAAAAAAACTTCTGTCCGTTAAAATTGATGGTTAAGCCGGCATTTAGGAAAACATAATTCCAGATCATGTTTTCGATAAACTCAGGGATGTACCTGAAATTCCTAAATATGCTCTCGTCAGGAATAAAAATTACCGCTGTCCCATTCCTCTGCGTGGTATCAATCTCCTTATTATCTGCCGTTAACTCCCCTCTTTCAAATTCTGCTTTTTTGGTTTTACCATCACGATAGGATTGTACTGTAAAACTTCCCGAAAGCGCATTTACTGCTTTTGTTCCTACTCCATTTAATCCAACAGATTTCTGGAAAGCCTTAGAATCGTATTTACCTCCAGTATTGATTTTAGAAACACAGTCGATTACCTTTCCTAAAGGAATTCCACGCCCATAATCACGGATCGAAACCTTATGATCACTCACTGTAATATCAATGGTACGGCCTGCGCCCATCACGAACTCATCAATAGAGTTGTCCATGATCTCTTTAAGGAGCACATAAACCCCATCATCAAAAGCAGAACCATCGCCTAATTTCCCGATATACATTCCCGGACGAAGCCTGATGTGCTCTTTCCAATCAAGGGAACGGATACTATCTTCACTATAATTTACTTCTTCAGCCATGTTTTAGATATGAGTATTGAGATTTGAGATCATAGAACCTATAGCTCTCCATCAACCTTTACAAAGCTATAAGAATGTGCAAAATCGGCAAGACTAAGATTTCAACATATTAAGAGTTTACATCATAATATTCATTCGCTGAAATTAGTAAATGGTCGATAGACGATGGCTAAGGTTAATTTCGTTATTTATTCTCTAATCTTTAGTCTTTGCTCTTGCGTTTTTGTTCTCTGATTTATGAAAATTAAGACTGTGCTAGAAAATGCTGTTATTAATCATAAAGATTTAACACATTCGTTTTCTATATATTTCTTCGTAAATTTAATATCAAATTAATGACCATGGAAACACCACATCAATACACGGTAGAAGAAGTTTTAGAAATTGTAAATACAATGGATAAAAAAGATCAAGCGGTATTAAAGAATAAATTGCTTTTGGAAGAAACCGCTTTTGAAAATTTGGTAAAAGAAGATTTTGCTAAATACGAAGCTACTTTCAAAGCACTTTCGTAATGATTTTTTTATTAAAGTCACAAATCATTACTATCAACAGACTTACCATAAATTATCATGGCGGTAATTTTAACGACCCTAATAATTATTAAATGAGTCTCCTTTAGATTATCTAGTAGAAATAATTAATGCAGAAATGTTTGGAGAACCTTTATATACAAGTATTTTTGATAAAGCGGGAGTTTACATATTCAATATTATTTCAAACCACATTTTTTCTGATGGTAATAAAAGAACTGGTTTAGACGCTTGTCTATTATTTCTTGATTTTAACGGTTATGAACTTAAAGACACAGTCACCAACCTCATTCTTACAGATTTCATTTTATCCATAGCTTCAAGTAATGAAACATTAGAAAGTGTTCAGAATTGGTTAAAAAATAATGCTATCCCAGTAAAATAAAAAAGTCCTGATTCTACAGTAGAATCAGGACTTTACACCTTTAACTTATTACTTTTAACCTAAAACTTATAACTTCTTACACCAAAACATCAAACTCATACTCCTCAATAGGCGGGCAGGTACAAATTAACGTTCTATCTCCAAAAGTATCATTTACTCTTCCCACTGAAGGCCAGAATTTATTTAATGCGATATAAGGAAGCGGGAAACCAGCTTTCTGACGGGTATAAGGTTTATCCCATTCGTTACCGGTAATTACTGCAGCAGTGTGAGGGGCATTCTTTAAAGGATTATTTACCTTATCCAAAACACCAGATTCTACATCTGAAATTTCATTTCTTATGGATATCATGGCATCACAAAAGCGGTCTAGCTCATGCTTTGGTTCTGATTCAGTTGGCTCTACCATCACTGTTCCGGCAACTGGAAAAGATACTGTTGGCGCATGGAAACCATAATCCATTAATCGTTTGGCAATATCGGTAACTTCAATACCAATATTTTTAAAACTGCGACAGTCTAAAATCATTTCATGCGCACAACGGCCGTTCGCTCCTGCATATAATACAGGATAATGGCTTTCTAATCTCGCTTTGATATAATTTGCATTTAAAATAGCATATTTAGTGGCATTGGTTAATCCTTCTGCACCCATCATGGCAATATAAGCATGAGAAATCAGTAGAATAGATGCAGAACCCCACGGCGCTGCTGAAACTGCAGAGATAGATTTTTCATTTGCAATATCTACTACAGAATGGCCTGGTAAAAATGGAACTAAATGTGCTCCAACTCCAATTGGACCCATTCCAGGACCACCTCCGCCGTGAGGAATACAAAAAGTTTTATGCAAATTTAAGTGACAAACATCTGCTCCAATATTGGCCGGAGAAGTCAATCCAACTTGTGCATTCATGTTGGCTCCATCCATATAAACCTGACCACCATGTTGATGAATGATCTCGCAAATTTCAATAATTGATTCCTCAAAAACCCCATGAGTAGATGGGTAAGTGACCATTAAGCAACTTAAGTTTGCAGAATGCTCTTCGGCTTTCGCTCTTAAATCAGCAACATCTATATTTCCTTTTTCGTCACATTTAGTCACTATAATCTTCATCCCAGCCATAGCTGCGGAAGCTGGATTGGTACCGTGGGCAGATGATGGTATCAATGCGATATTTCTATTGAAATCTCCCCTATCCTGATGATAAGCTCTGATGACCATTAATCCAGCATATTCTCCTTGAGCGCCCGCATTTGGCTGTAAGCTCATCGCTGCAAAACCAGTGATTTCACTCAACCAAGTATTCAATTCAGCCATAACTTGCATGTAACCACCAGTCTGGTCAACTGGCGCAAATGGATGCAAACCACCAAATTCTGGCCAGGTCACCGGCACCATTTCTGTAGTTGCGTTTAGCTTCATGGTACAAGAACCCAAAGCAATCATAGAATGACAAAGCGATAAATCTTTTGCCTCTAATGATTTAATGTAACGCAACATTTCATGCTCAGAATGATACTTGTTGAAAACAGGGTGCACCAAAAACGCAGATTTCCTTTGCAGTTCAGCAGGAATTACACTTTCAATATTTCTTTTTAAGGTATCAATATCTACATCACTTAAAGTTTTGGCTTTTACCTTTGCAAAAACTTTAACTAAGGTTTCAATATCGTGTATACGGGTAGTTTCATCCAAAGAAATAGTGATGATTTCGCCATCATAATTTAAATTCAACTCATTATTTAATGATTCAGAATGTATTGGATTTACCAAGTCTCCAACATTAAATTTTAGGGTGTCAAAATACACTTCATTCTCCTGAACGTAACCTAACTCAGCCAAAGATTTAGTCAACAATACGGCTATACCATGAATTCTTTCTGCAATAGCTTTAATCCCTTTTGGGCCATGATAAGTGGCGTACATTCCTGCCATAATAGCCAATAATGCCTGAGCAGTGCAGATATTTGAAGTTGCTTTATCTCTACGGATGTGTTGCTCACGGGTTTGTAAAGCCATACGCAAAGCATAATTCTCATGCGCATCAATGGTTACTCCTATGATTCTGCCTGGCATAGATCTTTTATACTCTTCCTTTGTTGCAAAGAAAGCAGCATGCGGACCACCAAAACCCATTGGTACACCAAAACGCTGTGTTGTTCCAACTACAATATCAGCACCCCATTCTCCCGGAGGAGTCAATAATGACAAACTCATCAAGTCGGCAGCAACGGTAAGCTTAATATTTTTTTGGTGAGCCGCATCGGCGAAAGCCTTATAATTATAAACCTCACCATGCCCAGCAGGGTATTGCACTAAAGCACCAAATAACTCATCCGTCAGCTCAACTGTGTTATGGTTGCCAATTACTAATTTAATCCCGTAAGGTTGTGCCCTTGTTTTTAAAATGTCAATGGTTTGTGGAAAAACTTCTTCCGAAACAAAATAACTTTTAGCTTCTCCATTTTTACGCAAACTGTACTGCATAAACATGGCTTCAGCAGCAGCCGTTCCTTCATCCAAAAGTGAAGCATTGGCAATCTGCATTCCGGTTAAATCCAACACCATGGTTTGGAAGTTCAACAAAGCCTGTAAACGGCCTTGAGCAATCTCCGCTTGATACGGAGTATATTGGGTATACCATCCCGGATTCTCCAAAATATTTCTTTGGATTACTCCCGGAACAATCACATCATAATATCCCTGTCCGATGTAAGATTTAAAGACTTTATTTTTAGAAGCCGTTTGACGCAAATTATTCAAATACTCATATTCACTTTTTGCTGGTGGCAAATCCATCGCTTTTTTCAAACGGATGTTTTTTGGCACTGTTTGGTCTATCAGCTCATCAATAGAAGATGCGCCAACTTTTTTCAACATTGCCTGCGTATCTTGCTCATTAGGTGCGATATGCCTTTTCTCAAATTGCTCTTTGTACTCTACATTCAACTTCATTCGGGAGGTATTTTTTTAATCTTTAAAACAGAATTTAAATGTCTTTAACACTAGGGTTAAAGAAAGGGCAAAAGTATAAATTTTTATGCTTTTGTTAAGGGATAAACAATGGGAATATTGTAAAGTTTTTGAGGGCAGATTTTATTTAAAATTAGGGCGTAACCCTAGCCTAATCCCGAGGCCAAAACACGGGTCGGGCTTTTTGCTCATACTGCTCGAGGCATTAGGCTCAAGGCTGGTATCCGCGGCAATCACTTACGCGAAGTAGATTATATAAATTATTTATCATCATAATGCCCTTTTGCTGAGATCACAAAAACGGTGATAATATTTTCTTCAATTTTATAAATTAACCTGTCTCTTTGATTAATTCTTCTAGACCATAATCCAGCATATTTATATTTCAGTAATTCAGGCTTACCAATTCCTAACTGTGGAGTTTCAGCAAGTTCATTAAAGATTATTTCTATTCTTTTAATGCTATTTTGATCTCCTGACTTTAGAATTGCCTTTAAATCCTTTCTTGCTTTATCAGATAGATTTAAAGTATATTTTCCCATAAAGTCTTTTCAGGGTCAAGAGTTGTGAATTTCCCAGCTTTTATATCAGCTAAGCCTTCTTCAATAGCATCTATGTTTTTTGGATTATCGAAATAATCATCTTCACTAATACGCTCTTGCTTTTTTAATTCAAACATTTCAGATTTGCCACGTTGGATAATAATCCTCTCTTTTTCAGCTAAATCTAAATACTTTTTTAAATTTCCTCTTAATTCACTTGGACTAATAACTATCATGATAAATTAATTTAGTACATATAAATGTACACAATAATGTAATACATGAGGATTTTTTATTTCACCTCAATCCATTTCCCCTCATCTTTCACATTCAACTCTCCAAAACAAATACAGCTCTCTTCTGGAATTCCATTTTCTTTTAAAAGTGTTTCAAATTCTTCAGCATGTTGGGGTTCAACTGCAACCAATAAACCGCCACTGGTTTGTGGGTCGGCGAGGATGTGTTTTTGTCTTTCCGTAATCTCCCCAACTTTATGTCCGTAACTTGCCCAGTTTCTATTGGTTCCTCCGGGAATAGATTTTTGATCCAAATATTCATCGATTACCTTTAGTTTTGGTACTTTATCAAAATTGATTTCTGCTTGCAAATTACTGCCTTCACACATTTCAGAAAGATGGCCCAATAAACCAAAACCGGTTACATCTGTCATGGCTTTTACATAACCTAATTTGCCAATCACTTCTCCAATCTTATTCAATTTCGACATGGATGTTGGTGCAATAGCTGCATGTTCGGCTTTTAAAATTCCTTTCTTCTGAGCGGTGGTTAAAATTCCTACGCCCAAAGCTTTGGTGAGGTATAATTTGCATCCCGCCGTAGCGGTAGAATTCTGTTTCAGGTTTTTAATATCCACCATTCCATTTACCGCCAAACCAAAAACAGGTTCAGGGCAATCAATACTATGGCCACCGGCTAATGTAATTCCTGCTTCCGCACAAATTGAACGGGCACCTTCCAATACTTTCTGCGCCACTTCTGGAGCTAATTTATCAATCGGCCAACCCAAAATCGCGATGGCCAAAACTGGTTTACCGCCCATGGCGTAAACATCAGAAATGGCATTTGCAGAGGCGATTCTTCCAAAATCATAAGCATCATCCACAATCGGCATAAAAAAATCAGTGGTAGAAATTAAGGCCATTCCGTTCCCTAAATCGTAAGCGGCAGCATCATCTCTTGTATCGTTGCCTACCAACAAATTCTTATCCGCTTCATATTTTATTCCGCTATGTAAAATTTTATCTAAAACGGCTGGTGAAATTTTACATCCACAGCCAGCACCATGAGAATATTGAGTGAGTTTAATGTCTTCCATTTTATGTTTTTAATTAGCCACTAATTCACGAATAAAACAAATTGAGAATTCATAATTAGGCATTTGTTGTCATATTTTCTTTTACAAAATCCAAAATATCTTTTGCGTTTTCTTTTGGATTGATATGTTCTAAGCTGATTGAATTTATGCTTTCCATGCTTCTGTTTTTGATTCCCTTTGCATAGGTTTTATCGTAATAAACCAAAACCTGATTGATAAAATCTTTCATGCGTCCTTCCTCTATAGCCTGCAAAGTCAGTTTAGTTTCTAATGGCCCAAGGCGTTTTGTAATTCTTAAAACAGATTCTTTCAGGAAATCTTTATCTAAATTCCCATAATCTTCATTTAAAAATTCGATCCTTTCTTCTTTAGAAACATCAATTTTAATGACAGTAGCTTTTCTCATCTGATCCCAAATAGGTTTTGGAATCACCTTTTTCCCAATCGTCACACTTTCATCTTCTAACCAGATTCTTTTGGAAAGGTCCATTTTTTTTAATTCCACACCTAAAAGATTTTCAAACTGCTCTTGCGATGGCTGTATCAATTTCCCCATGGAACCAAATGCGGATCCTTGATGTTGTGCCAAATCCTCTAAATCAATCACCTGCTCTCCTAAAGCTTTCATCTCCTGCAAAATTTTGGTTTTTGCAGAACCTGTACTTCCACTTAAGATCACAAAAGGATAATTTTCAGAAAATGAATCGATTCCTGATCTTCTGAATGCTTTATAGCCTCCTTTTAGCGTGGAAACTTCAAATCCATACAGATCAAAAGACCATGCCATTGCGCCACTTCGCATTCCTCCACGCCAGCAATGCACCATTATTTTTTTATCTGGAGCTAACTCCTCCGCTTGACGGATAAAGTGTGCCCATTTTGGCCCGGTCAATTCAAAGCCTAATAAAATAGCGGGCTGTCTTCCTTGTTGCTTATAAGTTGTTCCCACCACCACTCTTTCTTCGTTAGTGAAAATGGGAATGTTCACCGCACCAGGAATATGCCCTTGCTGAAATTCCAATGGTGTACGGACATCTACAACTATGGTTGATTTAGCTTTTTCTATGAATTCTGGAAGGGAAAGCTGTTTGACCATTATTTCAATTGATATAGATAACGCTGGATGGCATTCTCTAAACCTAAGTATAAAGCATCACAAATAAGTGCATGCCCAATGCTCACTTCTAACAAACCGGGGACATGCTGGGCAAAATATTTAAGGTTATGCAAATCGAGATCATGCCCTGCATTGATTCCAAGGCCGACTTCATTTGCCTTGTGTGCTGCATTGATATATGGCAATATTGCCTTTTCTCTGTTGCTTTCAAACTGCTTTGCGTAAGCCTCGGTATAAAGCTCAATCCTGTCTGTTCCTGTAGTTTTAGCGGCTTCTATCATTTCAGGATTGGGATCAACAAAAATAGAGACCCGAATTCCTTTCTCTTTAAAAACGGCAATAATATCGTGTAGGTAATTTTGATGCTTGATGGTATCCCATCCATGATTAGAAGTAATTTGTCCTAAAACGTCTGGCACCAAAGTCACCTGAGCTGGTTGATTTTCCAACACTAGTTTAACAAATTTTTCTTCTTGACAATTGCCTTCTATGTTGAATTCGGTTTTAATCTTTTCTTTCAGATCAAAAACATCCTGATAACGGATATGGCGCTCATCCGGGCGGGGATGAACCGTAATGCCCTGAGCTCCGAATTTTTCGCAGTCTAAGGCAGTTTTTAAAAGATTTGGATTATCGCCACCACGTGAATTACGCAAGGTGGCAATTTTATTAATGTTGACTGAAAGTTTTGTTGGAGACATATACAAATATATAAATGCCTCAGCTTTAATTTAGTTTTGCTTTAGAGTTATTTTCTCCTCCAATAATTTAAAACTGGTAGCCTTAAATCTGCCGTCAACAATATTACCGGCAACTTTAGCTTTACTAATGGCATTGCAAAAACCTTCTTTTACATGAGCATCTCCGTTGTCATCTATATTTGTACCGTCCACAAAATAAGCTTTGCCATCAATTCTTATGGCTAAGTCACACCCTTTTTGAGTTTTCAACCCAAAGTTGCACTGCCCACAAGAAGCTTCAACAATCTGGCTGATATCTTTTGGTTTGGATACCGTTTTAGCATCAGTTTTAGGTTGTTTTTGCTGGTTACAAGAAAATAAACTGAATGAAACTTATAATATAAAGAGTGCAAGAAATTTATTTGATCTATTCATTAAAATGAAATTAAACCTAAAATCCAATTACGCTGTAGCCACCAATTTGCTCGTACTTCTGTAAACATAAGAACTGAAAATATGTCTTCTCGCAAATCTTCCACGAGAATCTGCATTTACCAGTTTTACATAAACAGCTTTAGGGACATCAAAATATTCGTAAACATTCCCGTCTAAGAATTCTACTTTTAACACCTGAGATTTATATTCAAAATCTTGAATATTAGAGTTAGTAGTGGTTTCTGTATATTCTGCCAAGGATTGCTGGCGTGTTTCTGGAGCTATGCTTACTAAAAAATGATAGGCTTCAATCATTTTAGTAGTGCTTTCTTCCGCATTAGATTTATCAATCGCATCCTGAAATTTATCTGGATGCCATTTTTTCATTAATGAACGATAAACAGCTTTCAATTCTGCCAATGTAGCCTCTTCAGAGACTTCTAACAATTTTCTGTAATCAACAATTTTCTTCATTGCATTTAAATCTTATTGTTGAACAGAAGAGGACATCCTAATCATCTATTCAAAATAATTTGGCGCAAAGGTAGGGTTTTTAATCATTTATAAAAAGTGAGTCTAATAAATTGATTTTTAAAACGCTAGCTGAGCTACACCTTCTATTAAAAAATAATTTAAGCTCATAATTTTCACCCCTTCTTTTGTGCTCACCGTTTTAGAATTAGGAGTAATCACAAAATTATGCTCCGCTTTTAAATCTGAAATAGACTCGTGGTAGCCACGGGTTAAAACTGGTGCATTAGAATATTTAATTTCTATGGTAGCCATTGGCTTTACCCCTTTTACCAAAACCAAATCCACTTCTGCACCATGATGCGTTCTATAATAATACATTTTTATTTCATTTGGGATAGATGCATGAATCTGCTCTATGACGTAACCTTCCCAAGAAGCACCCAAAGCTGGATTAATTTGTAGTTGATTGTAGTTATTAATCTGCAATAAATGGTGTAAAATTCCTGAAGTACGCACATATAGCTTTGGAGATTTCACCAATCTTTTCCCGTTATTCTGATGCCATGGAGATAGTCTTTTTATCAAATATGCCCCTTCCATATAATCTAAATACTTCTTGGCACTTGTTCCCGTAATGCCTAAAGAACGGCCAATATTCTGCATATTTTCAATATCACTATTCAAATGAGCCAACATACTCCATAACTTCTCGATAATTTGAGCACTCAGATTGATTCCGAATAGTAAGTTAATATCCCGATAAATATAGGTTTGGATAAAGCTCTGCGTCCACTCTGCCCACATTTTATCAGATTTTAGTTGTAAAGCCTCAGGAAAACCTCCTCTAAACCAATGTTTTTCTAAACCAATATTTTGTGCTGATGCTTCAAGTAAAGTAATTTGATTGATTTCCTTATAGATTATCCTACCCGCTAAACTTTCTGAAACTCCACTAACTAATTTAGGGTCAGCTGAGCCTAACAGAATAAAACGTCCGGGAATACGGTGCTCATCAATGATGGAACGTAAAGAGGATAGTAGCTGAGGGTGAAGTTGTACTTCATCTAAGATGACTAAATCATCCTTTAATCCCATTAAAAATTCATGGGCATTTGTTGTCAAAGGAAAAGCATCCGACTCTTTTTCTAAATCGAAATGATGAACTTTTTTTGAAAAATTATTGGCAATACTTTTAGCAATGGTTGTTTTACCAATTTGACGCGGACCATAAAGCATCACTGATGGAAAGTTTTCCAAAAGTTCTATAATATCATCTATAACTTTACGATCAAACATACCACAAATATAATCTTATCCGTGAAATATTCAATTACAAATTGATTATTTCACTAATAAAACAATTATTAACCGTGAAATACTCAATTTGTAATTGAATATTTCACGGTTAAATTTGATAATTTATCATAAAAAATTTGCGTTTTTCAATATCTTATTAAGATATTTTAGCATAACCAAAAAACTCGATCTCCTTTAAGAAACTGTTTAAAAACGGATTAAAAAAAGTGTTAAGAAGTTTAAAAAAGGCACTGCCCTAATTCTGTTAAAATTCATTGGTTTGATTTCGACAAAAAACTAATGAGATTACAGCATTTGAGCAATGGCAAAGGATAGGAAAATATCTAACAGAAACAAATCGTTCCCGCAAACATAGCCTCCGTGAAATTTTTGACGGTATATTTTATGTTTTGAAGACTGGCTGTCAATGGCGTTTACTGCCTTCTGGTTATCCGAAATGGGAGCTGGTTTACTATTATTTTTCCAAATGGCGGGATAGCGAGATGTTCCTCCATATCAACGACATGTTACGTGAATATGTTCGTAAAAAGCAAGGCAGGAACAGTCAGTGTTCAGTTACAATAATAGACAGTCAGTCCGTTAAAACTACCCCAAAAGGAGGTTTTAGAGGTGTTGATGGAAACAAAAAGATAAATGGACGTAAGCGACATCTGATGGTTGACACCATGGGCAATATCGTTTGTAATATTGTCCATCCTGCTAACTTCCACGACAGTAAATCTGCGGGATTGGTTATTCGGGAACTGAAGGAGAACCTACATGGAGTAAAAATAATCTATGCAGATTGTGGTTACAGAGGAGAGCTGATAGAGAACACTAAGAAGAAATATGGCTACGATTTAATCATATCGCCTAAGATCAAAGATGAAACAAAAGGAAGGGTAAGCCTGAAAAGATGGATTATTGAAAGAACGTTCTCTTGGTTAGAAAACTTTAGAAGATTGAGCAAGGATTTTGAGTTCCTTTTGCAAACTTCGCAGGCTATGATTTATTTAGCTTCCATAAAATTATTATTAAACAAAATTTAAACAGTTTCTAAATCTTTGGTATGGTGGGTTTTACCATTTGCCAATACATAGATTTCATTACTGATATC
Organism: Pelobium sp.; assembly: GCA_039918235.1. GTDB lineage: Bacteria > Bacteroidota > Bacteroidia > Sphingobacteriales > Sphingobacteriaceae > Pseudopedobacter. Next base: position 19,784 of record JBDSHZ010000054.1, on the reverse strand, counting down.
TAGCACATGCTGTTACATGTGATCAGTAATTAAGAATCCCTTATTGGCTTTTTCTTCCAGTATCAATTCCTTTACTTCATCAATTTGGATAGGACTTAAATGTGACAATGGTTCGTCTAATATTGCGAATTGGGTTTTGGATTTTATAATCAGGTATAATTCTACAATTCTTCTTTGGCCACCAGATATGTTTTTAAAAGTTGATTTATATTTTGAATGGAATATGGGAAAACTTTTCTTGAAGGGGTCAAATTCTAGATTGAAATCAGAAAGCCTGCATTACCCAAACAAATAATATTCCCGAACATGCTATTGAAATCAAAAATCCGGCAAGAAAAAATCCCTTATAAAAAGTAAATAACAGACGTAATTTTTTTAATTCCCCCATTTTAAGCAGACAGTTTTTGAAGATAATTAAAAAAGGATGTTTGTGGCGTTAAAGAATGTTAAATAAACCGGGGCGACAGCGTACCCCGCAGGAAATTTGGAGCTTTTGCGGAAAATTTACGAGGAGTATAGCCAAGCACCGGACTGTTGGAACATAATAGCAAAAAAAAAGCTTTTCAAATAAAAAAAAACCGTTCTGATTTTCTCAGAACGGTCTTTATACTTTATACTTAAATCTTGATACCTAGTATCTGTAAGAATCAGCTTTAAAAGGACCTTCAACCGTTACACCGATATAATCAGCTTGGTCTGAAGATAATTCTTCTAATTCTACACCAATTTTAGCTAAGTGTAAACGGGCAACTTTCTCATCTAAAGTTTTAGGCAATACATAAACCTTATTTTCATAAGCTCCAGCATTTGTCCAAAGCTCAATTTGAGCCAAAGTTTGGTTGGTGAAAGAGTTAGACATTACAAATGATGGGTGACCAGTTGCACAACCTAAGTTTACCAAACGGCCTTCTGCCAAAACAATTAAATCATTTCCGTCAATAGTATATTTATCAACCTGAGGTTTGATTTCTACTTTGGTATCTCCGTAATTTCCGTTTAACCAAGCCATATCAATTTCATTGTCAAAGTGACCAATGTTACAAACAATAGCTTTATCTTTTAATGCTTTAAAGTGCTCGCCTTTAACAATATCTTTGTTTCCTGTTGCAGTAACTACAATATCAGCTTCTTTAATAGCAGTTGTTAATTTCTTTACTTCATAACCCTCCATTGCCGCTTGTAAAGCACAAATTGGGTCAATTTCAGTAACAATCACTCTTACACCTGCTCTTGCTAAAGATTCTGCAGAACCTTTACCTACGTCTCCAAAACCACAAACTACACCTACTTTACCAGCCATCATAACGTCAGTAGCTCTGCGGATTGCATCTACTAAAGACTCGCGACAACCGTATTTGTTATCAAATTTCGATTTGGTTACTGAATCGTTGATGTTGATTGCCGGCATTGGCAAAGTTCCTTTTTTCACACGGTCGTGTAAACGAAGTACTCCTGTAGTAGTTTCTTCAGAAATACCTTTGATTGCAGTTGCTAATTCAGGGTATCTATCTAAAACCATGTTGGTTAAATCACCACCATCATCTAATATCATGTTTAATGCCTCACGGTTTTCACCGAAGAACAAAGTCTGCTCAATACACCAATCAAATTCTTCTTCGTTTAAGCCTTTCCAAGCATAAACTGGAATTCCTGCTGCTGCGATAGCTGCTGCTGCATGATCTTGAGTGGAAAAAATGTTACATGAAGACCAAGTCACATCAGCACCTAATGCTACTAAAGTTTCAATTAAAACTGCAGTTTGGATGGTCATGTGCAAACATCCTGCAATTCTAGCTCCAGCCAGAGGTTTGGTTGTGCCAAACTCTTCTCTTAAAGCCATTAAGCCGGGCATTTCTGCTTCTGCTAATCCAATTTCTTTTCTTCCCCACTCTGCTAGGGAAATGTCCTTAACTTTGTAAGGTACGTAAGTTGTCTCTACTGATGACATAGTTATTTATTTATGTGAGCTGCAAAGGTAAGGAATAGAGAGATGAATTTCAAATGGTTAGGATAAGGGGAATGATAAGAATAATTTATGACACCACTTTGATACATACAATTGCCCAACAAAACTTAAAAGATTAATTTTGTAACGGAAGTCAAAAGACTTTTAACTTTTTACTTACTAGTTCTAACTTAACAAAATGTATCCAGAATATTTAGTTGCCCCAATGCGTTCCGATTTAACAAGTGTTGGATTTGAAGAATTAAAAAGTGCGGAAGAAGTTGCAAACGCCATCAATGGTGAAGGAACTACTTTTGTAGTGGTAAATTCTGTTTGTGGTTGTGCAGCTGCTAATGCCCGCCCTGCCGCAAAAATTGCTGTGCAAGAAGGTAAAAAACCTAGTAAAATAGTTACTGTTTTTGCTGGCATGGAAAAAGATGCGGTTGACGCTGCCAGAAACCACATGTTGCCTTATCCTCCATCTTCTCCTTCAATGGCTTTATTTAAGGACGGTAAATTGGTACATATTATAGAGCGTCACCAGATTGAAGGTCGCCCTGCGCAAATGATTGCCGACAATTTGATTGGTGCTTTTGAGCAGTACTGCTAATTAAGCAGAAAGCTTTGTAAAAAAAATTTAACCGGTTTGAGATTACTCAAATCGGTTTTTTTGTTTTTAAAAAAAAATTTGATAAAAACGGTATCACTTTTGTTTAACTCTTTGAAACAAAAATTAACCCTCATGAAAAAAGTCATACTTTTCTTTGCAATCATAATTACTAGTTCTTTAATAAATAGCTGTGCTGTGAATCCGGTAACCGGAAAAAGCCAATTGGTATTGATGTCTGAAGAGCAAGAGATTGAGATGGGAAAAGAGGCTGATCCGCAAATTGTTGCGGAGTATGGTTTGTATGAAAATCCTGCATTACAACAATTTATAAATACCAAAGGACAACAGATGGCTGCCATTTCTCACCGTCCGAATATTAAATATAATTTTAAGATTGTTGATTCTGAAGTGGTAAATGCATTTGCCATACCTGGCTATGTTTATTTTACCAGAGGAATTATGGCTAATTTTAATAACGAGGCAGAATTTGCCGGAGTTTTAGGTCATGAGATTGGACACATCACAGCCCGCCACACAGTTTCTCAACAGTCAAAAGCAACTTTAGGTCAAATTGGTTTATTAGCCGGAATGGTCATATCACCTACGATTGCCAGATACGGGCAACAAGCCTCGCAAGGATTAAGTTTATTATCTTTAAAGTTTGGCAGAGATGCAGAGCGACAAGCGGATGAATTAGGTGTAGAATATTCTACTAAAATAAATTATGATGCGCATCAAATGGCTGATTTCTTTGGCACCTTAGAACGCCTATCTGCAAACAGCACTAATCAACTTCCCGACTTCTTATCAACCCACCCTAATCCTGGTGAAAGAATGAAAACGGTAGATAGATTGGCCACTCAAATCCAGAAGAAAGAAAACCTAACCAACCCAATGGTAAGTAGAAATAGCTACCTGAAAATGATAGATGGATTGGTTTATGGAGCAGACCCAAAGCAAGGATTTGTAGAGAACAATATGTTTTATCATCCTGTTTTAAAATTCCAGTTTCCTATTCCTTCCAATTGGAAAACAAATAATAGTCCGCAATCTTTTCAAATGGCAGAAGCAGATGGTAAAGCTTTGATGATATTAAGCTTAGCTCCAGGTAAAAATTTACAAGAAGCGACTAGCACTGTAATTAAAAATTACGGTTTAACTGTAGTTCAGAACGACCAAACAACTATCAATGGTTTAAATGTGCTAAGGGTAATTGCTGACCAGCCGGCAGATCAACAACAACAATCAGCAGCTTTAAGAACTTTATCTTACTTTATAGCTTACGGAGATAATATTTATCACATGATTGGCGTAACAGATTTGAACAGCTATAGTTATTATGACAATATATTCAGCAATACCATGTCAGGTTTTAAACAATTGACTGATCAGGAAAAGATAAACAGGAAGCCAGAAAGAATTAAAATTATTACTGCTACTGCAAATACCACTTTGGGAGAAATTTTAACCATCCGTGGAACCAAGGATGCTAAAAAACGAGAAGATATTGCCATTTTAAATGGAATGAGTTTAAAAGACCAAGTATCTAAAGGAATGATGGTAAAAACGATTGACAAATAATCATAAAGATAGGTAGGTTCTTTAGACTGTTATGTTAACTCTATTTAAAGTGAAACAGAATTGGGCTCCAGTACCTATTCCTTTTTCTATCCAGATTTTGCCCCCATTCTTTTCCACAAATTCTTTACAGAGCATTAAGCCTAAACCGGTACCTTTTTCATTCTCTGTACCCAATGTGCTTTTGCTATTAGGGCTAAAAATTTCATTCTTTTGTTCATCGCTCAAACCAGTACCAGTATCCGCGACACAAAACCTTTGTTGCCCGTAAAGTTCAGAAGATATAACTTTTACATTTCCTCCATTTGGGGTAAACTTCATCGCATTTGACAATAAGTTTCTAATAATAAAATCAAAATGATTTCTATCTGCATTGATCAAAACACCAGCTTGCTCTACATAATCAATGGTAATATTCTTATCAGTATACTGCTCTCTGTAAAAATCTATGCTCTTTTTAATTTCTTGATTAACTTCAAATAATTCAGGATAAGTTTTAATCTCTTTAATTTGTGAATGTCCCCAAAGTAAAAGGTTATCTAAAGTATTTAATGCCACACTAGATTGCACAATTACTTTATTAATAAAAAGTTGCTCCTCCTCTTTGTTCATATCTCCTTCTTTCATAAGATGGAGAAAGCCCAAAGTACTATTATAAGCACCTCTTAAATCGTGACCAATAATAGAAAAAAGCTTGTTTTTAAACTCATTACTTTCACTTAGCAATTTACTTTGTATCACTTGGTTTCGGCTTAGTTTTCTAATACGGTAATAAGAAACAGCAAAAATAATCATGCTTAATCCGCAAACAAGGAATAAAAGTAGGATGAGGTTCTTCTGTTTTTCATTTTTCTTATTGAGCTGATCTAATAACTCTACTTGTTGCTGTGATTTTTTTAAATCGTAATTGATTCTCAAGTTTGCAATTTCCTTATTTTGTTCAACACTTTTCAATTTACTCAATGCCTCCTGATGTTGATCACTATACATTAAAGCTTGCTTATAATCTTTTAATGCTTTAAAGTTTTCCTCTAAAAGATGCAGAGATTCAGTTTCAATATCTAAAAAAACCTCTTTTCTAGCATTTTTAACTGCTATTAAAGTTTCGATATTGCTTGCTTTATAATCGCCCTTCTCATGTAATAACAAGGCAATATTAAATTGAGTTCTAACTTTTTCGTTTGTTAAATTATACCTTTCAGCTTCAATTACCGATTTTTTCAAATAGCTTAATGCCAGATCGTAATCCTGCATTTCTTTGTAAACCAAACCAATGTTTATTAAAGCACTTACTTTAGAAAAACTGAATTTATCCTCTCCTTCAGATCTGTCATAAGTTTGCTTAAACATTTTTAGTGCATTAGCCATATCGCCACTTTCTGCATAAATAATTGCTTTATTATTCAGCAGGTCAAGTTCGTATCGTTTATCTCCTAATTTTTTATTGATTTCAGTGGCTTTATCTGCATATTTCAAGGCATATTTAAAATCACCGTTTAATTGACTGATGGTCCCCAATTTTATGTAAGACGAAACCTGACCATTTATATCATGAAGTTCCTCAAACAGCCTAAGAGACTTAAATAAATGCTTAGTAGCCAAAGCATATTCACCCTTTTTTCCAAAAATCATTCCTAGGGTATTTTCAACTGCCGCAATCTTTGCCTTGTCTTTATTTATATTGGCTTCTCCTAAAGCTTGATTAAGATAATATGTTGCATCTATTAAATTCCCATGAGAGCTTAAATACTTCCCAAACTTATAATTGATAAGATAAGCACCCTCTTGATAGGATTTCTTCTTCACATATTTCAAAGCTTCATCAAAATATAACTGTATAGAATCTGTCTGATCAGGATTAAACAGGGAGATAACATCCAAATAACTAGCAACGACTAAAGAATCATTTTCTTCTGCTTTAATCAGCTCTTTTTGTTTTTTTAGGTTAGGATTTTGGATGAAGAATATTGGACTAAGGAATAGAAAAATAAAAAAATTGTACATAGGTAACGGCTCCTAAGGTTTAAAACTTCCCTTAATATAGCCAGAAATTTAAAATTGTATTTAAAATATGTCTATTTACACTAATTTATTTACATTACTTTTCTAAACCCGATTCAAAATGAAACAATTTCTAGTGCTTTTAGCATGTATTACCACTATGAATGTTTTTGCGCAAAAGACTTATATCCAGTGTGGTAAACTTGTAGATGTAAATAATGGCAAAATAATTACAGAAATGACCATTGTAATTGATGGCTCCAAAATCAGTGATGTCCTTAGCGGATATAAAAAAGGTTCATCAACTGATAAAGTCATCGATCTAAAAAATAAAACTGTGTTACCTGGTTTAATTGATTGCCATGTTCACATGGAGCATGAAACAAGCAAAGATAATTTTAGAGAAAGCATGATCTCTAACTCTGCAGATGTTGCTTTTCGTTCAACGGTTTTTGCCAACAAAACTTTAATGGCGGGTTTCACCACTGTTAGAGATTTAGGAGGCAGTGGTGTTAACATTGCATTAAGAAACGCCATTGATAAAGGAGAAGTAATAGGCCCACATATTTTAACTGCTGGAATCGCCATTTCCGCAACTGGTGGTCACATGGATCCAACGCATGGCTTAAGTGAAGATTTATTCCCCGAACCAGCCCAACCAAAAGATGGCGTTGCCGACGGCAAAGATGAATTGATAAAAGCCGTAAGGTTACAATTTAAAAAAGGTGCTGATGTAATAAAAATTGCATCTACAGGTGGCGTATTAGATTTAAGTAAGGACGGTTCTGGTGCGCAGTATAGCATTGATGAAATTAAAACTGTAGTTGAAACTGCTAAAGATTATGGTTTAAAAGTAGCTTGCCACGCTCACGGAGCTGAAGGAATTAAAAGGGCAATTATAGGCGGAGTTGCTTCTATTGAGCATGGTACTTTTATGGATGCTGAAGGTATGGAATTGGCTAAAAAGTATGGAACTTATTTAGTCCCTACCATTATTGCAGGCAAGTCTGTTGCTGATTCGGCAAAAATTCCTAATTATTACCCTCCGGTTATTGCTAAAAAAGCTTCCGAGATTGGACCAGTTATTCAAAATACTTTTGCAAAAGCTTACAAAGCAGGTGTTAAAATTGCTTTCGGTACAGATGCAGGCGTTTACGCTCATGGAAAAAATGCAAAAGAATTTGTTTACATGACAGAGGGAGGCATGCCTCCAATGGAAGCGATACAATCTGCTACAAAAAATGCTGCCGACTTATTGGGAATTACAGATCATTCAGGGAGTATAGAAAAAGGAAAAACAGCCGATATTATTGCGGTTGATGGCAATCCCATTGAAAACATTTCGTTACTTCAGAACGTTTCTTTTGTGATGAAAGACGGTAAAATATTTAAACAACAACAATGATAAATTTTAAAAAAACAGCGTTTCTAACAACGGTACTTCTTGTTTTAGGGTTTTATTCCTTTGCACAACAAGAAGAATCAAATCCAAACTTAAAAATTTATAGGGCTACACCGGATAAAATCAATGATCTGGTTCACACCAAACTTGATGTAAAGTTTGATTATGCAAAAGCCTATTTGTACGGAAAAGCATGGATAACCTTAACCCCTCATTTTTATCCTACCGATTCTATGACATTAGATGCTAAAGGAATGGATATTAAAACGGTGGCAATGGTAAATGGCACAAAAAACATCCCTTTAAAGTATACTTACGATAGTTTGGAGCTAAAAATAAATTTAGATAAAAGCTATCAAGCAACAGATAACTATACTATATATATTGATTACACTTCTAAACCTAATGAGTTTAAGACCAAAGGAAGTCAGGCAATAACGGATGCCAAAGGTTTGTATTTCATCAATCCTGATAGCAGTGTTGCAGGTAAGCCTGTTCAAATCTGGACGCAGGGAGAAACGGAAGGATCATCCGTTTGGTTTCCCACCATAGATCACCCAAATCAGAAGACAACTGAAGAAATCATCATGACGGTACCATCCAAGTATGTCACCTTATCTAACGGTGCTTTAGTTAATCAGAAAGACAATAAAGACGGTACCAGAACTGATACCTGGAAAATGGACAAGCCACATTCGCCTTATCTTTTTATGATGGCGGTTGGAGATTTTAAAATTTATCATGATAAATGGAAAGATATCCCTGTTGATTATTACTTAGAACCGGCTTATGCACCTTATGCCAAAGAAATTTTCGGCAAAACGCCTGAAATGATTGATTTTTATTTCAAAAAGTTAGGAATAGATTATCCTTGGAACAAATATGCGCAGATTGTTGCCAGAGATTATGTAAGTGGCGCAATGGAAAACACTACAGCCACATTACATGGAGAATATGTACAACAAACTGCTAGGGAATTATTAGATGGCAGTGCAGGTGAAGAAACCATCGCTCATGAACTTTTTCACCAGTGGTTTGGAGATTATGTGACTACTGAAAGCTGGAGCAATTTATCGGTAAATGAATCATTTGCCGATTTTAGCGAAACATTGTGGGCAGAACATTCCCAAGGAAAAGATGCAGGAGACGCACACAATTATGATTCGATGCAATCTTACCTAGGCTCTCCTGATGCAAAATCAAAAAAATTAATCCGCTTCTATTATAATGATAAGGAAGACCTGTTTGATGTAGTGACCTATCAGAAAGGTGGCCGTATATTAAATATGCTGAGGAATTATTTAGGAGAAGATGCATTTTTCAAAGGATTAAATCTCTACTTAAAAACCAATGCTTTAGGAAACGGAGAAGCACAACAGTTAAGATTGGCATTAGAGCAGGTGAGTGGAAAAGATTTGAATTGGTTTTTTAATCAATGGTATTATGGAGCTGGAAATCCAGACCTATTGATTGATTACAATTGGGATTCCTCTACCAAAACTCAGAAAATTTATCTTTCACAAACACAAGAAGGTGAAGCATTTAAACTGCCTATGAAAATTGATGCTTACTTAAATGGCAAAAAAGAAACACATCAATATTGGATGAATAGTAAATCAGACACAATTAGCTATCAATTACCTTCAAAACCTGATTTGATAAATGTTGATGCTGATAAGATTTTATTACTGAGCAAAACGGACCATAAAACTATAGAAGAATTTGCGTTTCAATATAAAAATGCACCACTTTATGTAGATAGATTAGAAGCACTGAACGGAGCGGAGAAAGACATCACCAACCCAATTGCATTGCAGATTTTAATTGATGCTTTAAAAGACCCTTATTTTGACCTTCGCATTAAAGCCATTGATAAACTAGATTTACAAGATGCCGCTATCGCGAAAAAAGTATTACCAATGGTAATCAACATTGCAAAAACTGATCAGAAAACTTTAGTAAGGGCCGCAGCAATTGATGCTTTAAGTGTGTTAAAAGATAAAAGTCACCTTATCTTGTTTAAAGAAGCTATAAAAAACCCTTCTTATGCCATTGAAGGCGCTGCATTAAATGCCATAACAGCTATTGATAGAAATGAAGCAATGGTTATCGCAAAGTCTTTGGAAAAAGACAGTAAAGGTCCTTTAGCAGTTGCCATCGTCAATACTTATATAGTAAATGGTTCTGAAACTGATTTCCCTTATGTTTCTAAAGCATTTGCCGAAGCTAGTGTTCAAAATAAATTTAACTTAATTCCAGGTTTTGCCAGCATGATCATGACTGCCAATCAAACAGAAAATGTTAATGATGGGATAAATCAATTGCTTAAAGTTGCCGAACAATATAAAGCTTATGGTGCAGATAGGTATGTTTCTGTAATGTTCACCAATATTAAAAATAGTAAAGAAACTGAGTTAGTAAAAGCAGACGCCCGCAAAAAGGCAGATTTAGATACTCAAATAAAGTTATTAGATAAAGCGATAGCAACTATTAAAGTTCTTTAAAAATTTGCCTTAAAAAGCCACTTAATTCTAATGTTTATACATGCACCAAAAAGTCAGACACTTTTTGGTGCTTTTTATGGTTTAAGTATTAACAAAGTAAATTATACAGATCATTTCAAATACACAGTTATTTTAAGCCCTTAACTTGCTGTTATTTAAATAAATATAACACTACTTTAATATTAATTTCAAATTGAATCAAGCTCTTCAGTGATTTAAAATTGAAAAAAACTCAAATAGTGTACTAATTACACTATCTAAATTTTATTTTTTTCTAAAAACCCTATTTCAATATAAAATTTTTATAAAAATTAATAAATTTATACGTATTTGTTAACATATGTATACATTTGTTATGTAATTAACTATTTAAAAAATTAAAAAATAACATTATGAAAAAGCTTATTATATCATCATTGTTTCTTTACTTCGCTACCACTACTTTGTTAATCGCTAAAGACAAAGATGTTAAAAGAGAAGACGGTATTGAAAATGTATCATCAAATGTGCTTCAGCAATTTGGATATAATTTTTACAAAGCATCCAACATTAGCTGGACAGTAAATAAAACTTATCAAAAAGCAACCTTCTTATTAAATGGCAAAACTACTTATGCCATCTATGATTTAGAAAATAAATTTTTGGTTTCGACTCAATTAATAGAAGTGAGCGAACTTCCAGAAAAAGTTCAGGAGAGCTTATCCAAAGAATATAAAGAATACAAAATTTTAAATGTATTAAAAGTAGTTTCTAGACCCTCTGATTATCAGTTTCAAGATGATACCAATGCTTATTGGATAGATTTATCAAGTAAAGATCAGCACTTATTTGCAGTTTCTTTATCTGGTATAAGTTTAACAGTTGTAAAAACAGAAAAAACAATTTAATAAAGGTTAACAACAATAAAACAATTTTAGAAAAAGTGCCGATTGTCTCGGCACTTTTTTATTATACAAGTTTTTAATTAAGATTTTAAACAAAAAAGCACTTCTTTTGCTATAATGAAATAATCAAGCTTAAATGATATGTGATTTTCATTTTCAATAAGTAAACAATAACTTAGACCACTCTAAAATAAAATGATATGAAGACGTCTTTTGACTTTGAAAAACCTATTACAGATTTACAACATCAGGTAGAAAAAGTACAGCAAGTAGCTGAAAAAACAAAAGTTGATATGTCTGCAACTTTAAAAGAGCTAGAGGAAAAAATAGCAAAAACCACTACAGAAATATATGAAAACTTAAGTGGTTGGCAACAGGTTCAAATATCTAGGCACCCTGAAAGACCTTACACATTACAATATATTGAATCTATTTGTGACGATTTTATTGAAATGCATGGAGACAGAACGGTAAAAGACGATAAGGCTATTGTTGGCGGATTTGGCACTTTGAATGGTGAAACGGTGATGTTTATTGGTCACCAAAAAGGAGTGAATACTAAGCTAAGGCAGTATAGAAATTTTGGGATGGCCAATCCAGAAGGTTATAGAAAGGCTCTAAGGCTGATGAAGCTAGCTGAGAAGTTTAACAAACCAGTAGTTACTTTTATAGATACGCCCGGTGCTTATCCTGGTTTAGAAGCAGAAGAAAGAGGCCAAGGAGAAGCGATAGCCAGAAATCTTTTAGAGATGTCTGTTCTTAAAGTTCCTATAATATGTATTGTTGTAGGTGAAGGTGCATCAGGTGGTGCCTTGGGAATTGGAATAGGTGATAGGGTTTATATGTTAGAGCATACTTGGTATTCTGTGATTTCACCTGAATCTTGTTCTTCTATTTTATGGAGAAGTTGGGATTTTAAAGAGAAGGCAGCGGAGTGCTTAAAATTAACTTCTGATAATATGTATGATAATAAGTTGATTGATGGAATTATTAAAGAACCGCTTGGAGGTGCACATCAAGATCCTGAAAAAATGGCAGACACTATTAAAGAAAAAATAATTAAAGATCTTAAAGAATTAAAACAGAAGCAAATTGAAGTGCTCATTAGTGAAAGAATTGATAAATTCTGTGCGATGGGTGTAGTTGTTGAGGATTAATTAAATCAATTATAAACAACAAATAAGGCCCAAATCAAAATGATTTGGGCCTTATTTGTTTTGAGCTTATATCTTCTTAATTAGTAGGTCTGCTCATATTAAACTTTCGCTCGTAATCCTTCATTTTAATAGCTAACTCTTTGTTCAGTTTGGTTTCACCATACTTCTTAGTCATTTCATCAAACTGGCTTAACACAAAGAGATTGAGTTGTATTTCTCTACTTCCTAAATTCTCTTTACTCTGAATTAAGCTATAATGGTATTTCAATTCTTGCTCTACCAATGTCATAGTTTGCTTCAACAGATCGTTAGCATCATTTTTCATCCCTAATTCATACATTAAAGAAATCATCTCGTATTTACTCAATGCAAAATTAGAATCGTAAGTTGTTTTAATTGGCATCACCTTCATACATTCTTTCATGATATTTCTTGCGCTGTCCAATTTTCCTTCAAAAACAAGATTTTTAGCCAACTCATTAAACTTATTTACAGAAAGAAACACCATTTTTTCTGATTCAGGATCTAGATAAGGAGCTGATTTTATGGTCCCCCAATCAAAATTCTTAGTCAAGTTATCATACATTTCTTTAGTATTTACTTGTTCCGTATCGCCTAAAGGGCTGTCACTTGGAATATTTGATTTCAATTTAGGCTGTAGTCTCAACGCAAATCCTTCATTGAATAAGTAATTATCCAATCCCATAAAGTTGCTATTAGGTACTGTAAAAGCAAAGTAAATTGGACGCTCCCATTTGTTGGTCAATAAAATATCTAAAATAGCCAATTGCCCTTTTGTAAGGTAATTACCACTAAAGCTCCAGTGCATCTCGTTCAGTATTTTACCCTTATCCTGTTGTGAAACAGTTTTTGTAGCCAGAACCTGTTGTGGATCAACCTCCATTTTAAATTCCTTTGTTGGTAAAAAGTTCTCTGATCTTCCACTCTGGTACTGCACTTTAGCTTCTGGATTTTCAGAAGTAACGAATTCAAAAATATCTTTTAAACGCTGAGGACCTTCCAAATTAAAATTCTGATAAAACAGTACATCTCTGTTCCCGCTTACATAATCTTCTGGCTTCATGCTCATTGGCAAAGGAGCAGAAGCGTTAAAAGGTCTTCTCAATTGATTGATATACCAATCTGTATCAAACAAGCTTAAATTAACAATTCTGATATCAGGCCTGAAGTTTTCCACTTCCTGAACATACCATAATGGATAAGTATCATTGTCTCCGTAAGTAAACAGAATAGCATTTGGTGCACAGCTTGCCAAATAGTTTTTGGCAAAATCTCTAGCTGTAGTTTTATGTGAACGGTCGTGATCATTCCACTCTTGACTTGCCATCAATATTGGGGCAGCCAATAAGCAAATGGCTGTTGCCACAATAGCAGCCATTTTTGGAGTAATTACTTTTCTTAGCCAATTTGCTACCGCAAAAACACCTAAACCTATCCAAATAGTAAAAGCATAAAATGACCCTACATAGGCATAATCCCGCTCTCTTGGTTGATTTGGTGTCTGATTTAAATATATTACAATAGCTAAACCAGTAAAAAAGAACAATAGCGCCACAATTCCTGCATCCTTTTGGCTTGCTTTAAAATGCCAGAATGCACCAATTAAACCTAAAATTAATGGTAAAAAGTATAACTGGTTATTCGCACTGTTTTTAGTTACACTGTCCGGAAGATTAGATTGATCTCCTAACCTCATCGCATCTAAAAATTTAATCCCACTGATCCAGTTTCCATCAGTATAGTTTCCAATTCCTTGCGCATCATTCTGTTTTCCAGCAAAATTCCACAAGAAATAACGCATGTACATAAAACCAACCTGATAAGTTCCAAACCAGCCTAAATTTGTGGCAAATGTTGGGCTTTCCTGAGGACCTAAATTCATCCAATCTCTGTATACAGATGGATGATTTGAATCATCACTGTACATACGAGGGAACAAAGTATTCCTATCATATTCATAAGACTGCTTTTGCCCAGAAACCTCATATTTCTTTTCTCCCTTACGGTACATGTTTCCGTTCTGTTTGGTATCTATAGGCTTAGAATCAAAATACTGTCCGTATAATAATGGGCGATCTCCGTACTGTTCTCTGTTTAAATAGCTTAAAAAAGAAAACACATTTTCCGGATCGCTATTATTTAACGTTGGATTTGCTTGCGCTCTAATCACAATCATAGTGAAGGAGCTGTATCCAAATAAGATCAGAATAAAAGAAAGCATCACCATATTTAACACTGGTTTCTTCTTCTTGATAGAATATAATGTTAACCAGATAGTGGCCCCAATAATTAAAAGACTAAAGAATATTACTCCAGAACCAAAGCCTAATCCAAAAGAATTTACAAATAGCAAATCGAAATTAGCACCAATTTTAATCATGTATTGGATAATGCCATACTGGATAAATCCTAAGATTAATATTCCAATAAACATGGAAACAAAAACTCCTTTTGTAGTTGCTGTTTTGGTTCTTCTGAAATAGTATACCAATGCCATTGCAGGTATGGCTAAAAGATTTAATAAATGGACTCCAATTGATAGGCCCATAACATAAGCTATGAAAAGCAACCACTTATCTGCAAAAAGTTCATCTGCATGCGCATCCCATTTTAAAATAGCCCAAAACACTACCGCTGTTGAAAGTGAGGACATGGCGTAAACTTCTGCCTCAACAGCTGAAAACCAAAATGAATCTGAGAATGCATATGCCAATGCGCCCACTAATCCAGCTCCCATTACCAAAATAAGATCTATAGTATCAGGCGATGGTTTTGATTTCACAATCACCTTTTTACCTAATGCAGTAATCGTCCAAAAAAGGAACATAATGGTTGCACCACTTGATAAAGCAGAGCTGACATTGATACAGTAAGCTACCATTTTAGGGTCGCTTGCAAACAAGCTAAATACTTTACCTATCATTAAGAACAATGGCGCACCAGGTTGGTGTACAATCTGTAATTTATAAGCCGCAGAAATAAATTCTCCGCAATCCCAGTAACTAGCGCTAGGCTCTAGTGTAAGAATATAAACCGTTGATGCGATTAAAAAGGTAAGCCAACCGAGTAGATTGTTGATTTTTGAATAGGTCATTTTTGAAAATAATCTTTGAACCGCCGAAAATAACTATTTGGATTTGAAATAATGTGATTTTAACAATTATTAACCTTCGTGTTTTTAAATCATTGCTAAAATCCTTCAATTAATTTTCAATTATTTATTTTCTAAATAAATTTGCATCATTTAATTAATGCCCCTATATTTGCATTCCAATTCAGGAAATGAATGTTTGCTGAAATTTGATTGCCCGATAGTATAAAGGTAGTACAACGGTTTTTGGTACCGTCTGTCTAGGTTCGAATCCTGGTCGGGCAACTACGAGATTCGGAAAGTGGAATACATCTTCCGAATCTTTTTTATTTTAATCCATTCGATTCAGAAAGCGCATGCCTTCAGCATTTAACACCGTAAAACTTTTCTCTGGCTCAGCAACTACTCCTTTGGCTGAAAAAATTGCGAGTGCCTACGGAAAAGAACTGGGTAAAGTGATTTTATCAAGGTTTTCAGACGGTGAATTCCAACCTCATTATGACGAGTCTATCCGTGGTTGTGATGTGTTTTTAATTCAATCTACCTGCCAGCCAAATGATAATTTATTTGAACTTTTAATGATGATTGATGCTGCCAAAAGAGCATCAGCACATTACATTACTGCTGTTATCCCTTATTATGGCTTAGCAAGGCAGGATAGAAAAGACAAACCAAGAGTAGCGATTGGCGCAAAATTAGTAGCGAATCTTTTAACTGCTGCGGGTATCCATCGCATCATGACAATGGATTTACACGCTGCCCAAATTCAGGCATTTTTTGATATTCCGGTTGATCATTTAGATGCTTCCGTAATTTTTGTTCCTTACATTAAGAGTTTGGGACTAGAAAATTTAACGATTGCTTCTCCAGACATGGGCGGTTCATACCGAGCAAGAACATTTGCAAAATACTTTAATGCAGAAGTGGTAATTTGTGATAAGAGAAGAAAAAGAGCAAATGAAATTGAATCGATGTCTATCATTGGAGATGTTAGCGGACAGGATATTGTGCTGATAGATGATATTTGTGATACAGCTGGGACACTTTCTAAAGCTGCGGGATTAATTATGGAAAAAGGTGCAAACAGTGTAAGAGCGGTTTGTACTCATGCGGTATTATCTGGAAAAGCTTATGAAACAATAGAAAATTCAGCTTTAACTGAACTTATTGTAACAGATACTATTCCATTAAAACATGATAGCCCAAAGATTAGGGTATTATCAACTGCAGATTTATTTTCTAAAGCTATAGCTAATGTAAATGAACATGCATCCATCAGTGAACTTTTTAAAATTTAACAATTAATAATAAATAAATCATGAATTCAATCGCAATTAGCGGTTCTCCAAGAGAGAACGTAGGGAAACGCGACGCAAAGGAACTGCGTTATGCCGGTAAGGTACCAGCTGTATTATATGGTGGTAAAGAACAAATTCACTTTGCAATTGATGCTCCGGCATTAAGAGACTTAGTTTACACTCCAGAAGTTAACTTTGCTGAGTTAAGCATTGGTGGAAAAAAATACAATGCAGTAATGCAGGATATTCAATTTCACCCATTGACAGAAAAAATCCAACATATTGATTTTCTTCAGTTATTTGATGATAAAGCAGTAACTATTGAAATCCCAGTAAAATTAACAGGAACTTCTCCAGGTGTTAAAGAAGGTGGTAAATTAGTGCAGAAATTACGTAAATTAAAGGTAAATGCTTTACCTAAGGATATGCCACAATATGTTGAGGTTTCTTTAGAGCCTTTAGTTGTAGGAAAATCTGTAAGAGTGCGTGACTTAAACCCAAAAGGTTTTACAATCACTAACGTACAAGAAGATACTGTTGTTTCTGTAATCATGTCTAGAGCATTAAAGCAAGCTGAACAACAAGCTGGTGCTGTAAAGAAATAATTAATATTAAAATTATTCTTCAAAAAAAAACCTCGTTTGAAATTCAAACGAGGTTTTTTGCTTTATGATAAATCTTATATTATTCAGCTTCAATTGGTAAAGTTACTCCCGAAACAACTTCTCTGATTTTTGCTTCCAGCTCATCTGAAAGTTCAGGGTTATCTAATAAAAGTTGTTTTACACCATCTCTTCCTTGACCTAGCTTGGTTTCGCCGTAGCTGAACCATGAACCTGCTTTCTTTACAATTCCATACTCTACCCCTAAATCAATGATTTCTCCAACTTTAGAAATCCCTTGACCAAACATCACATCAAATTCTGCAATTCTGAAAGGTGGGGCAACTTTATTTTTTACAATTTTCACTTTCACACGGTTACCAGAAACTTCATCACTATCTTTAATCTGTGCAATTCTTCTGATATCTAAACGAACAGAGGCATAAAATTTTAAAGCATTACCACCTGTTGTAGTTTCAGGACTACCGAACATCACCCCTATCTTATCTCTTAACTGGTTGATAAAAATACAGCAACAGTTTGTTTTACTGATAGAACCAGTCAATTTTCTTAATGCTTGGGACATTAAACGGGCATGTAAACCCATTTTAGAATCTCCCATTTCGCCTTCAATCTCGCTCTTAGGAACTAAAGCTGCCACAGAGTCAATGACAATTACATCAATTGCACCTGAACGGATCAGGTTATCGGCAATTTCTAAAGCTTGCTCTCCGTTATCTGGTTGGGAGATTAATAAATTCTCTACATCTACGCCTAATTTTTTTGCGTAAAACTGATCAAAAGCATGTTCAGCATCAATAAATGCAGCAATACCACCTTTTTTCTGCGCTTCAGCAATAATATGGGTAGCCAAAGTAGTTTTACCAGAAGACTCTGGTCCGTAAATCTCTATCACTCTTCCTTTAGGTACACCGCCTATTCCCAAGGCAATATCCAACCCTAAAGAACCAGTTGAAATAAACTCCATTGCCTCAATAGGTGCATCCCCTAATTTCATCACTGTTCCTTTTCCATAGGATTTCTCCAATTTATCAAGCGTTAACTGGAGGGCTTTTAGTTTTTCGTTACTTACACTCATGTATAATATTTTTAGTATTTTCTATCTTAATAATTTCAATAGTACAAAAATTGCTAAAATTTTTGGTATTTTAAAATTTATTATTCTAAACTTAACTAAGTTGGTTGAGATTTCAAATAAATGTGAGTAATTGGTTTAATTAACCGCTCTTTTCTTTAACTCCTTTGCTATTTTATCTTTTCTTAATTTCTCACTCTTTAACTTGGCTTTCTTTAAGTCAGCCAATTCTTTACGTTTAAGCGCTGCCGGAGTATTTTGAGCTTCGTAATATTTACAGAAATGGCTAATGGCGCATATTTCACATTTTGGGCTGCGGGCCAAACAAACGTAACGCCCATGAAGAATTAACCAATGGTGTGCGATATGAATTTTATCCTGAGGGAGATATTTAACCAATTGCTTTTCCACCGCTAAAGGAGTTTTTGCCGCTGTAGTTAAACCTAAGCGGTTAGAAACTCTAAAAACGTGGGTATCCACAGCCATTGCGGGAGCATTATAAATGACAGAAGCAATCACATTAGCTGTTTTACGACCTACTCCGGGCATTTTTTGCAAGTCATCAATATCCTCTGGTACTGTTCCCCCGAACTCTTCTAACAGAATTTTAGCCATTCCAACCAAATGTTTAGCTTTATTATTTGGATAGCTGACCGAGCGGATATAAGTAAAAACTTCCTCTGCATTGGATGAAGCCAAAGACGCTGGGTCGGGAAATCGGTGAAACAATTTTGGAGTTACCTGATTGATACGCTTATCTGTACATTGCGCAGATAGAATCACGGCAATCAACAATTCAAAAGGATTATTATAATTCAGCTCTGTTTCTGCTTCAGGCTGTTTATCAGAAAAATATTCTACAAAAGCTTGATAGCGTTCTTTTTTTTGCATGAATTTAATTTTCGATTGATAGATTTATGATTCAAATTTTATCCAGCCTTCACCTTCATATCCGAATGCAAAATATTTTGGAGTAATCATTTCGGCAAGCATTTCAACAGTATCAACTATTCTAAGACCACTTCTGTTAAAATAAGCATTACCATCAGCAATATAAACGTTATTGTTTTTTACTGCCTTCAAATCTCTCCAGCCTGGTAAATTCAGCAATAAATCTATTTCTTTTAAAGTTCTGTCAATAGTAAATCCGCAAGGCGCAACAACCATTACCTCAGGGTTTTCATCATATAGCTGTTGCCATTCTACAAAAGGAGAATGTTTTCCATTTTCAGCTAAAACTGATTTTCCTCCTGCAATTTCCACCAGTTCAGGAATCCAGTTGCCTGCAACCATTAATGGAGCAAGCCACTCAATGATGCCCACTTTAGGCTTGTCTGGAAAAAATTTTAGCTTGTGCTTTACAATATCAATACGCTCTTCTAAATCTTCAATCAGTTGATTACCATTTTCTTCTACCCCTAAATTCTTTGAAATTTCTGAAATCTCCTTAAAAATATCTGACAGTACATTAGGTTCTAAGGAGATGATTTTTGTTTCTGAATTCACAAAATCACTCAATGCTTCTTCTACATCTTTTAAAGAAACTGCACAAACTTCACATTGTGCTTGGGTAATAATTACATCAGGATTTAAAG
>JBDSHZ010000053.1:0-24516 GCA_039918235.1 Pelobium sp. | reverse complement strand
AATTGGTAGCCGCACCAGACTTAGGATCTGGCGCTTCACGGCGTGGGGGTTCGAGTCCCTTCTTCCGCACAAAACCAATCCCTCCCAATAAAATGGGAGGGATTTTTGTATCACTGCATAGCAAATTAAAAAAGATACCCAGCAATGAATATTACACAGGAAAAGATCAACGATCTGAACGCAGTTGTAACCGTGAAAATTTCTCCGGATGATTATCAGGAAAAAGTAGATAAAGCCATCAAAACGCAGGCTAAAAAAATGAAGCTTCCAGGATTCCGCCCAGGAATGGTGCCTGTTGCACATGTGAAGAAAATGTATGGAAAAAGCATTCTAGTAGAAGAAATCAACGCTTTACTGTCTGATTCTGTAAATAATTACATCCAACAGAACGAAATTGAGATCTTAGGACAGCCTTTACCAAAAGAGGAGGACACCAGTTTTAATTGGGATTTTAACGATGAGTTTGTCTTTAATTACGAGTTAGGATTAGCGCCAGAAGTGGATGTTGATTTCAATTCTAAAGATAAATTAACGCAATATGTGATTAAGGTTGATGAGGAAACTTTAGCTTCTAGAATCAAAAATATCAGAAAGAGCTATGGTAAAATGACAAATCCTGACGTAGTGGCAGATGGAGATGTGATTTTCGGAGAGTTTGTACAACTGAATGCTGATGGTTCTGTTTTTGAAGGAGGCATCAATGTTACTACTTCCTTAAGATTAGATATTGTAAAGGATGCAAAAGCATTAAAATCTTTAATCGGATTAAAGAAAGATGATGTTATTGAATCTTTTGATTTAGTAGGATCAGTAGATGACGAAAAGCAATTGGTTAAAATTTTAAAATTAGATGAGGAGAATCCTATCATCCCTGAATCTAAATTTAAGTTAACCATAAAAAATATAAATAGATTAGAGGAGGCAGACCTTAATCAAGAGTTCTTTGATAAACTTTTCGGTGAAAATGCAGTAAGTACCGAAGAAGAATTTAAAGCAAAAATCACTGAAGAATTAGAAGCGATGATGCAACAGGATGCAGAAAAGAGATTAGCTGCAGACATGTACAAATATGGTTCTGAAAAAGCAACCATGAAATTGCCTGATGAATTCTTGAAACGTTGGTTAAAAATCTCAAACAAAGAGATTACAGACGAAGAATTAGAAAAAGGCTATGAAGATTTTGCTAAGAACTTAAGATGGACTTTAGTGGAGAACAAAATTGTAAAAGATCAGAAATTAGAGATCAAATACGAAGATGTTTACCAAATGGCTAAAGCCCGTTTAGACGCACAGTTTAGAATGTACAGCCCTACCGCTTTAGAAGAGGAGCAATTGGGACAATACACTGCTCAGTTTTTACAGGATAAAGAAAATGCTAACCGTATTTTTGAAGAAGTAAAAGCGCAGAAAGTATTTGATTACCTAAAGACAGTGATTACATTAGATCAAAAAGAAATTGCTTATAATAAATTTCAAGAGTTAGCTTAAGACATTTAAAAGCTTTATTTTAAGATTTTTAAAGAGCAGCCTTTTAGGGCTGCTCTTTTTATAAAATAAAGTTTCGAACATAAAATATTCGTCAAGATGATAAAGGGAGATCGCTAACTTGCATTTGTGGCGATAATAAAGATAATCACAAGAGAACCTAATTGTGAGACCTCTCATTCCTCGAGGTGACGTAAATGTTAATTAGGTTACAAATAAAAAATTACACACGATTGATGTGAGTGTAGTTTGAATTTTAAAATTATTAAATAACTTGTCTCGGTTGATGGAACAAACGAAATTGTAATTGAGCCAATACTTACCTAAATTTAAAATATAGAAGATATGAATATAGATAAAAATGAATTCCGCAAATACGCAGTAAAACACCATAGAATTGGTGGAATGCATGTAGATAAATATATCAGCAATGCTGAAGGGATATTAAGACCTTCTGGAATGACACCTTATATCATTGAGGAGCGTCAGTTAAATGTAGCACAAATGGATGTGTTTTCGCGTTTGATGATGGACCGTATCATCTTTTTAGGAGATGCGATATATGATCAGAACGCAAATATTATTCAGGCGCAGTTACTGTTTTTACAGTCAACAGATGCCAAGAGAGATATTCAGATTTATATCAATTCGCCAGGAGGTTCCGTTTATGCTGGTTTAGGCATTTATGATACCATGCAGTTTATCTCTCCTGATGTAGCCACTATCTGTACAGGAATGGCTGCTTCTATGGGAGCAGTATTGATGTGTGCTGGTACAAAAGGGAAAAGAGCAGCATTGCCTCATGCCCGCATCATGATTCATCAGCCATCAGGTGGTGCGCAAGGGGTGGCATCTGATATGGAGATCAATTTGAGAGAAATGCTGAAATTGAAAAAAGAACTTTATGATATTATTTCTAAGCATTCCGGCCAGACTTATGAATGGGTAGAAAAAGCATCTGATAGAGATTATTGGATGAAAGCAGATGAAGCTAAAGAATTCGGCATGGTTGATGAGATATTAGTAGCAAATTCAGAAAAGAATAAAGAGTAATGAGTAAAAGTCAGAAAGATATCAAATGTTCATTTTGTGGAGCAGGAAAGCAGGATACTTTAATGTTGATTGCCGGTCTTGATGCACATATCTGTGATAAGTGCGTTGGGCAGGCAAATGATATTTTAGCAGAAGAACTAACCTTAAAAAAAGGCAAGAGCATTACCTCTGCCTTAACGCTTTTAAAGCCACAGGAGATTAAAAGTCATATTGATCAATATGTGATTGGGCAAGATGATGCCAAAAAGGTATTGGCAGTTGCTGTTTACAACCATTATAAAAGATTAAACCAGAAAGTTGGGAAAGATGAGATAGAGATTGAAAAATCCAATATCATGATGGTGGGTGAAACCGGTACAGGAAAAACATTGTTGGCAAAAACCATTGCCAAAATTTTAAATGTTCCTTTTTGTATTTGTGATGCTACCGTATTAACTGAAGCGGGTTACGTAGGGGAAGATGTAGAAAGCATTTTAACGAGACTTTTGCAGGCAGCTGATTATGATGTAAACGCTGCCGAAAGAGGGATTGTTTACATTGATGAGGTGGATAAAGTTGCCCGTAAGAGTGATAATCCCTCCATCACCAGAGACGTTTCTGGCGAAGGGGTGCAGCAGGCTTTATTGAAAATACTAGAAGGTACCATTGTTAATGTTCCGCCTCAGGGAGGAAGAAAACATCCTGATCAGAAAATGATTCCGGTGAACACCAACAATATATTATTTATTTGTGGTGGTGCATTTGACGGAATTGAAAAGAAAATTGCCAACCGTTTGAGAACACAAACTGTAGGATATAAATTTAAAGCAGATAATGACGATATAGATTTAAAGAATTTATATAAATACATAACTCCTTTAGATTTAAAATCTTTTGGGATGATTCCTGAGTTGATCGGACGTGTGCCAGTGATTACTCACCTCAATCCATTAGATAGGGAAACGCTATTGAATATCCTTACAGAACCAAGAAACTCCTTAATTAAACAGTATGAAAAACTGTTTGAATATGAGGATATTAAATTGGAATTTGGAAAAGGTGTATTTGAATTTATTGTGGATAAGGCCATGGAATTTAAATTGGGCGCAAGGGGATTAAGGTCTATTTGCGAGTCGATTATGATTGATGCCATGTTTGAAATACCCTCGCAGAAGCTGGAGAATGAGCATCTGCTGATAGATATGGATTATGCCAGGGAAAAATTTGAAAAATCCGATCTCAAGAAATTAAAAGCAGCTTAATGAAAGTCCCGAAATATTTCGGGACTTTTTTTTAAAATATAAAATTGATGAACGAAGAAAAAGACATAAAAAAAAATCAGGTAGCTACGCCTAAGAAGGAAGTAAAAGGAGCAATAAAAAGCGGACTAAAATCTAAAGCAGATATCGTTGAAAATTGGTTGCCTCGTTATACCGGCAGACCTTTAGAAGAGTTTGGGCAGTATATCTTATTGACAAATTTCTCAAAATACGTACAGCTATTTTCTGAATGGAATGACAATGCACCAATATACGGGTTAGATAAGCCGATGCAGAGTGTAACCGCAAATGGCATCACCATTATAAACTTTGGTATGGGCAGTCCTTTAGCGGCCACCATGATGGATTTATTGACTGCCATTACTACAAAAGCGGTATTGTTTTTAGGGAAATGTGGCGGATTGAAAAAGAAGAATGAAATTGGGGATCTGATTTTGCCAATTGCCGCCATTAGGGGAGAAGGAACTTCTAACGATTACCTACACCCGGAAGTGCCTGCTTTGCCAGCCTTTGCACTACAGAAAGCAATATCTACGACCATTAGAGAACATTCCCGCGATTATTGGACTGGAACAGTTTACACTACCAACCGCAGGGTTTGGGAGCATGACAAAGAGTTTAAAAAGTATTTAAAAGAATTGAGGGCCATGGCGGTAGATATGGAAACCGCTACTATTTTTGTGACGGGTTTCGCCAATAAAATTCCAACAGGGGCTATATTATTAGTTTCAGATCAGCCAATGATTCCTGAAGGGGTGAAAACTGCCGAAAGTGATGGTTCTAAAACATCTGCTGAACATGTGGAATCTCATTTAAGAATCGGAATTGATTCGCTTAAGCAATTGATTAATAAAGGACAGACTGTAAAACACTTGAAGTTTTAATTTTAGTTAACCACGGAGAACACAAAGTAAACGGAGTTAAAATAATATATAATAATACTTTGTGAACTCTGTGTAAATCTTAGTGCCCTCTGTGGTAAAATTAAGTTATAATTTAAAAATCAATTCTAAAATGATGGGCATCATTTAAATAAGAGTAAGACAATTTCTGATGGTGTAATTCAGCTATTTTTTTAGAAATAGATAAACCTAAACCATTTCCTTTTTTTGCTGAACTTGGTTTAGAAAACCTTCTGAATAGTTTCGCTTCATCAAAAGGAATTGGTAACCCCGGATTACTGAATATTAACTCCTGATTGTTTAAAACAATGTCAATCACCGAAGCCTTATCAGAATACCTAATGGCATTAATCAAAAGATTTTTGATCATTTGACTGTATAATTGACGGTTTCCAGCTAACTCGTAATCCTCATGATGCTTAAAATTAACAGTAATTTCTTCAGGATCTGCTAAAAAGGAGAGTTCTGTAACACTTTGCTCCACAATTTCAGAAACATTAAATATTTCATTCAACTGAAATTGACCGTTATCCATTTTAGCCAAAAGGAGAAGATTTATATTCAACTTCTCTAAACCCGAAATCGCTTGGTTCATGTCCTCAATTAACAGACTTTGTTGTTCAGATAAATCTCTTTCCTGTAAAAAAAGTTCCAATTTACTTTTAATCACTGCTAAAGGTGTCTGTAATTCGTGGGAAGCATTCTCCGTAAATTCCTTTTGAGCCATATACGTCTTTTCAGCTCTATGAATTAGGCCTTTTACAGAATCCGTCAGTTCATTAAACTCCGAGATTCGTAGCTTTTCATTCCATTCTTTATCTCCTTTATCTAAGTCGTAAATTTTTAAATAATCTAAAATGGATCTAAAAGGTGCCCATAATTTTTTGCTGATGTAATAATTGATGTAAATAGAGCCTGCCGTGAGTAAAATAAGTAGGGTAATCAAGAGACCTAAAACTGCTTTAATCAAATCATCGTTTTCAATTAATGATGATTTAAAGGCAATAACATATTCCTTATTTAATAAAACTACCTTTTTTTGTAAAATCCTGTACTGTTCATATTCCTTATTTATTTTACTGTATTCTTCAATGGTATAGGGTTTATCTATAATACTTTCAGCAGAAAATGGAGATATAGCAACATCCCAATCTAAGTTTTTCCATAATATCAAATCCTTCTCAGAAGCTATATGTTTGGTATATTCAGGGATTAAAACTGCTTGTTGTTGAAGGGATTCATCAACTGAATGGATGAATAATTTATTTAGCACCAAATAGAAGATTGGAATGCTGAGTGCTACCAGAATAATGGAAAATATCAGGTATTTCTGGGCACTATAATTTAATAATTTCATGATTCCAGTTTATATCCTACGCCGTAAACGGTTTTAAGATGAGCACCACTATCACCCAATTTCTTTTTGAGGTTTTTAACGTGTGCATAAATCACATCAAAGTTATCTAAAAATAAAGCAGATTCGCCCGAAATATGTTCGGCAATGGCATTTTTTGAAATCACTTTACCTTTATTGATTAAAAGAAAAAGATAGAGTTCAAATTCCGTCTTCGTCAATTCTACAGGTTCTCCGTTAACACTCAAACTTTTTGCCTGTATATCCAGAAGCGTATCCCCATAATGAATAATGTTTTGCCCATTTAATTTCCTTCTCCTAATTACTGCCTGTATTCTTGCACTCAATTCGGCCAAATGAAATGGTTTAGAAAGGTAGTCGTCTGCACCGATATTTAGAGATAAGATCCGGTCTTCCACAGAATTTTTAGCGGAGATAATGATCACCCCATCCATTTTATGAGCTTTTTTCAAGTATTCCAACAAATCAAGTCCGTTTCCATCTGGAAGCATAATGTCTAACAAAATACAATCGTATTCAAAAAGCGCAATCTTTTCCTTTGCAGTAGTTAAATCAAACGCTGTTTCACATAAATAACTTTCTTTTGAAAGGTAAGAAACCATGCTATCTGACAATGACTTTTCATCCTCTATGATTAATATTTTCATACTTCCAATTTTGGTTTGATCAAGTTTAATAAAGAAGGTAATACAATTAATAGTAGTGGAAGTGCTACCACAAAACCACCAATTACGGCAATTGCTAAAGGTTGATGTAACTGAGCGCCAGTTCCAATTCCCAAAGCCAATGGCATCAGTGCGATAATTGCCCCTAAAGCAGTCATCAGTTTTGGCCTTAACCTAGTAGAAATGGCATAGATCATTGCATCCTCCTGTTTCATGCTTGCAAGCGCATCATGGTATTGAAGATAAGTAAAAATTGCATTTTCTCCTATGATTCCCACCATCATGATCAATCCGGTATAACTCCCCACATTTAATGGTGTATTGGTGATGAATAAAAAGATATAGCTTCCAGAGATGCCTAATAGCGCAACCAATAGGATTATTCCAGCCACTCTTATGTCTCTGAAAAGGAAAAGCATGACAGAGAATACCAGTAAACTGGAGAGGCATAAAATTAGCAATAACTCTTTGAACGATTGTTGCTGTTCTGCATAAGCTCCGCCGTAATTCACACTGTAACCTTTTTCTAAAACTACTTGTGCATTAATTTTCTGCTGAATTTCTGTAACTGTGCTCCCCAAATCTCTATTGTTTAATCTAGCACTCACCACGCCCATCGTCTGTAAATCCTCCCGTTCCAATTCCGCTTCGCCTTTATTCACTTTTATTGTTGCAAATTCTGTGATGGGTTTCACATTTCCGTTTGGAAGAAAAATAGCTAATTTTTGTATGCCTGCAATTCCTGTATTTTCTGTGGAGTTGATGAAACGGATAGGTGTAAGCTGTTGCTGATCATAAATATTTCCCGGAACGTTTCCTTCTTGTCCATTCTGAATCTGGTACTGAAAATCAGCAGGACTGATATTGTACTGCGCAAGTTTATTGTAATTTGGAGAAATGGTAATGGATGGGCCAGCAATTACTACTCCGTCAAAAACATCTGCAGTGCCGTTCACTTTCTCTACAATTGCGCCAATCTGTTTGGAATAAGCTTGAATTTTCTTCTGGTCTGGACCAAACACTTTTATTTCTATAGGTTGCACCGAGCTCATTAAATCTCCTAACATATCACCAATTACCTGCCCGAAATCTATTCTTAAAGCAGGCTGAGAACTTTCTACCTCTTGCCTAATTTCATCAATTACTTCATCAGTAGTTCTGTCTCGGTCTTTTTTTAACTGAATCAAATAATCGCCTCTGTTGGGTTCAGTAATAAAAAAACCCATTTGTGTTCCTGTTCTACGGCTATAAGCTTGTACTTCAGGAACTTTAACAATCAGTTTTTCTACTTCCTTCAACATTCTATCGGTTTCTTCTAAAGTTGTGCCCGGTGGCGAATCATAATCTAACACAATACTTCCTTCATCCATTTCAGGTAAAAATCCTGTTTCGAGGCGGGGAAGAATCAAAACTACAGCAACCACTAAAACCGCAATGAAAGCAAAACTGATGATTGGTTTTCTGATGAAATAACCCACCCATTTTCTTTCTTTTACCTTATGAGCATCTTCTTTGATTTCTCTTTTTTTACTATTTCTGGTTAAAGTGAGGTATACTACCGGAAGTAATATCCAGGTGCTGAAGAATGAACAGACTAAGGTGATGATCATGGTGTTGGTCATCACTTTAAAATAAGCCCCTGCAACACCGCTCATTAAAATAAAAGGCAGAAAAATCACAATGGTACTGATAGAAGACCCCAGCATTGCTTTAAAAAGATAGCTAATGGCCTTTTGAACCAATACTTTTGTGGGCTCTTCCGGGTGTTCTTCATGTGTCCGATGAATCTGTTCCACCACAACAATTGCATCATCAATAATTAACCCGATAGCAGCAGCAATTGCTCCTAAAGTCATGATGTTAAAAGTTTGCCCCGTAAAATAAAGAACAATTAAGGTTAAGGCCAGCGTAATTGGGATGGTAATTAAAATGGTCAAACTGGCTTTCCAAGATCTTAAGAAAAGAACGGCCACCAAAATTGCCAGTGCCAACCCAATCCACAAACTGTCTGTCACACTTTTTACGGCATCATTAACAAAATCTGCCTGTACATAATAGGGTTTAATAGTGACATCAGCAGGCAGTATGTTATTCAGTTCGGCAACTTTATCGGTCATCGCTTTAGAAACGTCCACCAAATTGGAATTTGGTTGCTTAATCACTGCAATCAATAAGCTTTCTTTTCCATTTGCATTTACTTTGATGTATTCTTTGGCTTCATGTATTTCTACTGCTGCAATATCTTTTAATTGGATGGCTCTGTTTCCGTTGTTTTGAACAATCATTTCTCCCAATTGCTTTGCATTGGTAATCTGCGCATCCGTAACGGTGAGGTATAAAAGGTGGTAATCAGACAAATAACCATTAGATTTTACAAAATTGGTTTCATTTAAAGCTTGGGTAAGTATTGAAGGATTGAGACCCAATCTGCTCATCTTTTCCTGGTTCAGAATTACCCAATATTCTTTGGATTTTCCTCCTATAATTCTAACATCACTGATACCTTCTACTTGAGACAAAAATGGCTTAATGGTATAAAGAGCCATTTGTTTTAGCTCAATAGGAGAACGGTCTTTACTATTAACAGAGTAACCGATGATAGGTAGTATTGAAGGATTCATCTTTTCCACTACAATATTTACATCAGCCGGCAGGCTACTTCTAATCTGATTTATCCTCGATTCAATCTGTTGCTGACTTAAATTGATGTCCTCTTTCCAATTGATAAAAGCAGAAATTTCACAACTTCCTCGGCTGGTGGTACTTCTTATTTTAATCAGATCTGGAACTTGCTTTATCGCATTCTCTAAAGGGCGGGTAACAGCAACGGTCATTTGTCCTACTGGCTGTTGACCAGCATCTGCTATTACTTTAATTTTTGGGAAAGTGATCTCCGGAAAAAGTGCGGTCTGCATGCTTTCAAAAGAGAAAACACCCCCAATGATAATGATGAGCATCAATACCAACAAAGGGCTTTTATATTTAAAAAAGAAAGCACTTTTCATCTTTAATGTTTTATTTTAACTGATGCCGTATCGGATAAACCATAATTACCTGTCAACACTATTTTTTCGGAACCTGAGAAAGCTGGAGACAAAATTTCAATTCTATTATTAGCTTCTATGCCTTTTTTAATAGGAATTTTTACAGCCGTACTGTCGTTGATCATTTTCATCACCCAAAACTGTAGCTGACTTTCATCTGCAAGAACACTTTCTTTTGGCAAGGATATTTTGGAAGAAGTACTCTTCACAATATTTATGGTAGCAATCAGATTTTCTGGTATTGCATAAGATGGATTTACTTTTACCAAAACTTTTTGTGTTTGGGTTATTGAATCTAATGCAGGCATAATCTGTGAAACCATACCAGCAATAATTCGCCCATCTGGAAGGTGAATGTTCACATTCTTGTTTTTAGCTAAAAGCTGATTATACTCATAAGGAAGATTCATCACAAAACCGAAACTATTCTTATCTGCCATTTCAAGCAACTGTTCCCCATCCTGAACGTAATCTCCAGCCAAATGATTAAGGTTAGTGATAAAACCATTTACGGGACTT
Source organism: Pelobium sp. (assembly GCA_039918235.1). Classification (GTDB taxonomy): domain Bacteria; phylum Bacteroidota; class Bacteroidia; order Sphingobacteriales; family Sphingobacteriaceae; genus Pseudopedobacter. The sequence continues at coordinate 14,214 of JBDSHZ010000053.1, read as the reverse complement.
TTAATCCGGTTTAAACCAGAGAACCTGAAAGAAGAATCTAATTTATTGATGGCATTTCCAAGGCTCTGCGCTTCCTTCGTTTTTAAAACAAATAAAGTATTTCCTTTACTTACCGATTGCCCTAAACGTACGGAAGAAGATTGGATGTATCCATTGATATTTGCCTTAACACCCACTTTTAATAAATACATAGAAGTGGCGTTTAACATTATTTCTTCCTGTAATGGGATATTCTGAGGATTGATTACCGTTACAGGAGTGATGATTGTTGCCTCATTTTCAACGGTTTTATCACTGCTTGATCCTCCGCATGAGGAAAATAGCAGAACAGAAAGGCCTAAAGCGTATAGTAGTTTCATACTTATTTTATAGTGAAATAATGTAACTGATTGATCATATGAAGCTGGTTGATTTTATTTTGAACAATATTGATTTTTAAATTCAAATAATTATTAATCGATAAAATATAATCAGTCATTCTAACATCTCCAGTTTTTAATTGCAAAGCATTCGCATCAACCAACGTTTGAGCATAATTTAGCTGTTTATTAGATTTATTGATCAGCTCTTCATATTGTTTAATCATTTGCTTTAGCTGCAAATTTTGTTGCCGGTACTGAATTTTATAAAAATCTCTATAACGATATTGGGTAAGCTGTTGCAGATTGATTTGATTTATACTGAGTTTTTTTAAACCGCCATCATAAATGGGAATATTCAAATTTAAACCAACCGACCAGCCGAAATTTTTGTAAGCCTGTTTTGGGAGTGAGGATTGATAACCGGCATCTGCAAAAACATTTAATTTAGGTTTATAGCTCAGCTCTAGCTGATTCAAAGTATTTAAAGTTCTCAAACTATCAATGCTATACTTTTTATAAAGTAAGCTATTTTCAAATGTTGGGATATCCATTTGCTGAACAGGTACAGTTGCTAAATCATAAGTTGTGGTATCTGCAATTCCACTCAGGTAATTTAATGCAACAAAATCATTTTTATACTGATTTTGATTTTGGAGCACCACAAGTTGCTGTTGTTCCAAATTAACTTTAAACGTTAAATATTCTGTTTGTTTAAAAACCGAAGACTGGGTGAGTTTCTTGAGTAAACCATCTTGTTTTTCTAGCAAAAGGAGTGTTTCCTTGGCTAATTGAAGCAATTGCTGATTACCCCAAGTAGTAATATATTGTGCAGCAATGCTTTTTTCAAGATCGAGAATACTAAATGCTCTTTGATTGCCCAAGCTATCTTTGCTCAACTGTAAACCTTTAAGCAAAGCATTTAATCTTGCTTTGGTGGTAATTTCTTTGCTCACCGTAACTATACCGCTTACCAACTGCCCATTGGTAATGGCTGGGTCATAACCTATTCCTTTAAGAGCAGGCGCATACAAAAGATTTGAGGAACCATTAACCTGAGGTAACAAACCTGCCCTAATTTTCAAACTATCCAATGATAGCAACATCAACTGATTTTGATAATCGTTTAATAGGGGGCTATTGGTCTTCGCCCGCTCCAGAAAATAAGGTAAACTCTTTTGTTGCGCAAAAACATATGAATTAAAGCAAACGCTAAAAATTAAACTAATACAACAGCTACAGAATACATTAAAGGTGCGCATCATTCAAAAAAACAATCACTTTCTGAATACATTCTGAATTTTTAACTTCAGATTATATTCAGAAAGTATTCAGATTCTAAAGTTATTGTTGCAAAAAACACAACGCTAGAATGCCCATAATCAATCCCGTCAAAAACAGATACAGTACTTTCTTCGGTTTTATCATTTATTTCGTTTTCTTTTCTTTTTTATTAAGATTAGGACTTTCCATCTTTTCAATTGCAAAAAGTGAATTAGGCTTTATTTCATTTGTTATTATATTTTTTAAAGGATTAATTTTTGATGTAGGAGTTGCAATTTTCTTTAGCCTCCTCTATTCAATGTATCTGTTATTACTTCCACAAAGATGGGTGAAAACTAAATTCAACACCATTGTAACCTATACATTGCTGTCTTTAATGATCCTGATAGCCATGTTTTCATTTTTCGCTGAGGTCACTTTTTGGGCGGAGTTTGAAAGTCGTTTTAATTTTATAGCTGTAGATTATCTGATTTATACTTACGAGGTAGTCAATAACATTAACGAATCTTATCCTCTTCCCATATTAATTGGAGGGATGATTTTAATCACCATAGCGGTATTATTTATTTTGGTAAAGACCAATTCATTCAGCAACAGTTTTAATTCCAAAACTTTCTTTTTAAAACGATTGTTGATTACAGGTTCAACATTGTTGATTGCTATTTTTTACATCTTTTTTGTAAGCAATTCTTGGGCAGAAAACAAAGAAAATAGATACGAGGGCGAGCTTTCTAAAGCTGGAGTTTATTCCTTCTTCTCGGCGTTTAAAAATAATGAACTGAATTATTCTCAGTTTTATGATCAGATCAGTGATGAAAAAGCATTCAGTATCATTAGAAATGAATTAAAGGAAAGCAACTCCAAATTTTTAACGGAAGGCTTTTCTATCAAAAGAAATATCAGTGCCGATACCCCTACTATGCAGCCAAATGTGATGATGGTAACGATAGAAAGTTTGAGTGCCGAATTTATGACGCATTTTGGAAATGAAGAACACCTCATGCCTAATCTAGATCAACTGGCTGACGAAGGGTTGCTTTTCACCAATATGTATGCTACAGGAACGCGTACCGTTAGAGGGATGGAGGCCTTAACACTTTCCGTTCCGCCAACTCCGGGTAACAGCATTGTCCGCCGGAAAGACAATGCAAACCTCAGTACCATTGGAGAAATATTTAGGCAACATGGTTATCAAACCACATTTCTTTACGGAGGTGATGGTTATTTTGACAATATGAACCAATATTTCGGGTCAAACGGTTTTAATATTGTTGACCGTGGTAGAAACATCACAGTTGGAGATAACTATGAAACTACCCGAACAATCATAAAAGACGAAGAGGTTAGTTTTGAGAATGCTTGGGGTATTTGTGATGAAGATTTATTTGATCAAGCCATTAAAAATGCAGATCAACATTATAAAAAGAAAGAGCCTTTCTATGATTTCATCATGACTACCTCTAACCATAGGCCATTTACTTATCCGGCAGGAAAAATAGATATCCCGTCAGGAAGTGGGCGAGAAGGAGCCGTAAAATATACCGATTATGCCATAGGCGAGTTTGTTAGAAAAGCAAAATTGAAACCTTGGTTTAAAAATACAGTGATCATTTTTGTGGCAGATCATTGCGCAAGCAGTGCCGGTAAAAATGAAATTAACATTGATAAATACCATATTCCTTGTGTGGTTTATAATTTAGGGAATCAGGCTCAGAAGTTAGATAAAATGTGCTCTCAGATTGATTTGTATCCAACCCTTTTTAATTTAATGGGATGGAATTATAACAGTAATCTTTTCGGTAAAGATGTGTTAAAGCCTGATTATTCTCCTAGAGCTATTTTAGGGACTTATCAAAAATTGGCTTACCTTAAAGAAGACAGCTTGGTTATTTTGAGTCCGCAACAAATGGTGGATACTTATTTATACGTAAAAAAGACTAACGACCAGAATCCTGCTAAATTCCCAGAAAAATTGATTGATAAAGCCAAAGCTGAATATCAATCTGCTTATTATTTGTATAAGAACGGAGGATTGAAAAAGTAGAAATATTATTTTATCCTTTGGAAGGGATGAATTAGTTTTTTTGAATGCTACAATTCATCATTTCTATGTTTACTTCTTTAAATTTTTGTAACACCTCTTTCCCATAATCTGTAAAATACTGATGCTTTAAAAGGAGCTTACAGTTTTGCTCATGCCATTCCGCATCGGTGTAAATTCTATCAAGACATAATTCCCACTCTTTACGGAGTTTTTGCTCATGCCTGTCATAATCTGCTCGGGCAAAATGAAAAAAATCTGCATCGCATAAAATTTCATCTTCTAATGTTTTAGGCAATTGAGGATAGGCGGTAGCCATGATACAATCTGTTATTTCTTTTAGTAAATGTGAGGGAACGTTTCTGCTTTTCAAAAAATCAATAGCAATGTGGCAACTTTCCTCTTCATGGCCTTTATAGGCGGAGCTATAACCACAATCATGAAACCAAGCAGCAAGGATGATGACATCTTTTTTTAATTTAGAAGAGGTATTTCTGGAACATAATTCCTGCGCAGAAAATACCACCTCTTTGGTATGGGAATAATTATGAAAGGTGAGATTTGAAGACAATTCATTCTTAAGATAATTTGATACAAATTTTTCGGTCTCTTCTAAAATCAATTTTAAATCTGTCATCTTTTAGCTGATAATTATAAAAAAAATAAAATCTGAATTGTTAAAATTCAGATTAATGACCTAAAAAAATTAGGTTTTGTAGATAGCTGTGTATTACTCAAATTAAGTCGTACAAATTACTCCATTTAAACTTTAACCGCCTAGTTTCCTATATCCAACACATGGAAAGTTCCAGGAATAAGTTTTGGCCTTGGATGAGCATTTTCTGCTGTTGGAGCAACCGGAGTTGATTTAGCAGTAGAAGTAAAAATATGATGTGTTTTGGTGTCTATTGCAATAGTTCTCGCTCCAGCTTCAGTAGGTATATTTTTTAGGAGTTCAAAAGTGTTGGCATCTTTTTCTTTAAGCATAGAGATGAAACCATTTCCATTTGAGGCATAAGCCATCTTATAAATTGGGTCAAAAGCAACGCCATCACAATTTCCTATTGGGAAATGAGCAATATTTTTACCATTGGTTGCATCCATTACCACTAAAGTTTGATTTCCACCACAACCTATAAATAGGCGGTGAGTGATTCTGTCAAGTGCTAAACCAGAAGGCTCGTCACCATCATTAATTTTATATCTATATTTTACTTTAAAAGTGTTGGCATCAAAAACAACAACTTCATTAGTATCTTCAACATTTACAAATATTTGCCCTTTTCCGTCAGAAACTCCAGTTTCTGGTTTTCCTCCCAAAGGGATTGTTGCAATCATTTTATCTGTTGTAGGGTCTATCACACTGGCATCGTTACTTCGGCCATTAAAAACAAATATTTTTTTAGAATAATCATCGTATAATATCGCATCAGGATTGGTTCCAACAACCACAGTTCCCATTACTTCATTGTTCTTTAAATCAAAAACGGTACAGTTATTACTTCTCCCATTTGTTGTATATCCTTTGTTTAGCGCTTTAACTAAGCCAATACCATGCACACCGTTTGTGTTTTTTATCACCCCTACAGAATCTCCAGTTTCTTCTTTAATAATGTTAACCTGATCGCCATGAGATACATAAATTAGTTTATTCCCTTCCTCAACCGTTAGGTAATCCCAACCGCCATCACCTTTAATATCAAAACTTTTCAATAAATGAAAATTGGAAGTGTTTTGAGCTAATGCCTGATAAGACATTCCGCATAATAAAATGCAAATAGGAAGAATAGATTTTTTCATGGTCATGATTATGTTTTCATTGCTAATTAGTCATCAATTCTGAATAGAATTTGAATGAATCCAAAAACATCGAAATTTATTCAGAATTCATTACTTTATTTATCGCATAGCTGAAAATTTATATAGATAAGATGAAAGATTTTGGTAAAAAGCATGCTGTTCAAATCCTAGGACTTATTCTAACGGGATTCATGCTCCTCACTATTCTTGTGCTGTTTTTTCCAAATTCATGGCTCGATTCTGAGTTTTCTGAAGAGATTCAGGAACATCATAACAACGCCATAGATTTTTTGATGAAAGGAATCAGTTGGTTTGGGCAAATGTGGGTTTCCATTTCTTTGGTTTCCATTAGTTCAATATTGTTTCTCCTCAGTAGGAAAAAGAAGGAAGCAATTTTTTGTATGGCAACACTTTTAATTGGTTTAATTACCTACCTCATAAAAATAGCTATTAACAGGCCAAGACCAGGTGCTGATATGGTAAGAGTAATTGTTGATGTGCAACACCAAAGCTTCCCCAGCGGTCATGTTTCCTTTTATATCGTTTTTTTTGGATTCATTGCTTTCTTATTGTATCATGATCAGTTGTTGGATAAACCCCTTAGGTATATTGTTATCTCTAGCTGTATTTTTCTCATTTTAACTATCCCGATTTCTAGAATTTATTTAGGTGCCCATTGGTTTACAGATGTTTTTGGAGGGTTTTTATTAGGCAGTGTTTATTTAGGCTTACTTTTGACGTTTTTTTTAAAAGACAGAAATTAATCATTGATAAAAATTCAATATTTATTCAAAATTGAAGGCTTTATTTAGGTTTTAATAGTTCTAACCATGAGGAGGATAAAATTACTTTTATTTTTTGCACTGCCTTTAATAACCGCTTTAAATGCTCAAAGTCAGGAGGTGAATTTTGGCTTCAAACAGCATCAGCTATCTGGTTTTAAAAGATTTGAAAATAGAGAATACACACTTAAAGAAGCTCATGATATTGCTAATGCTAAAGACTTTAATCTCAAAAGTAAAACTTTAAAATACTTACCAATTCTATTTATTGCTTATGGATTTACCGCTATTGAAAGCAACCCGTTAAAGCAAGTAAATTATGAATTTAGGGAAGAAATTTTAGAAAATAATCCATCATTTAGAACTCACATTGATAATTATTTACAGTATTCTCCTTTAATCGCCACTTTTGCTTTTAAGCTTTCAGGAAATTCAGGGAGGAGTAATTTTATAAACTCTGTACGAACATTAGGAATGTCGGCTATTTTGATGGGAGGAACAGTTTATGGGATAAAAAAAATAACTGGGGAATTGCGCCCTGATGGAAGTGATTCCAACTCTTTCCCTTCCGGACATACGGCCACCGCATTTGTGAGTGCTGAATTGCTACATCAAGAATTTAAAGAAACTGCTCCTTTGTTAAGTTATACAGGCTATTTGGCAGCTAGTGCAACAGGTGTGTTAAGAATGTATAACAACAAGCATTATTTTAGTGATGTATTGGCTGGCGCAGGGATTGGAATTTTATCAACTAAAGCTGCTTATTGGTTAAATGGAAAAATGTTTCATCATAAATAATGCACCTTAACTAAGGTAAATATAAACAGTGGTTAATCTTACTATCCACTGTTTATTAGTAATTATCGATATTGTTTAATCCTTTTCTTATTCTTTAGTTTCAACCAATTTTCCATCAGCCGTAAACATGAAGTCTTTTTTATTTACTACAGCCTCATATTGCATTTTGCCGTTAGACTTTGTGATTTTTGCTGCGCCATTAATTTTTGCACCTTTCATGTGCTGAGAAACATAATCAACAACACTTTTGGGTAATTCACTTACTGCCATTTCCATCTCTGTTTCTGTAGCAACGCCGGTTGGCGTGTAAATCACGCTCATTTCATGGCCTTTCTGCTCAAAACCTGCTTCATAATTTCCATCTTCTTTCTCCCATTTTACTTTTACCCCTGGATATTCTTTCTGAAAAGCATTCTTTACAGCAATAGGAACCTTCACCTGTGCACAAGCACCAACAGTCAATCCAAATGAAACTGCTACCATCATCATTAAATTTTTCATGTTATCTAATTTTATATTTAATCACAAAATCGGACAGGAATCTGAATATTTGTTGAACAATAATTAGCAGTAATTTAATTAGTTTTATTTACTGTATTAATAATTTATGTGATTACTTAAATTACTAAGAATTAGTTTTTGTAGAAATAAATCTAACTTACAGCGATGATCGAACTAAAAAAGGGAATGATCACCTTTTAATAATATTAATAAATGAGTAAATATTTTTTCAGGAGTTTACTATTCTTTTCAGTTATTGGAATTGTTTCCTGTAACCAGGATAAAAAAACTAGTGCAGTTGCAGACAGTACCACTAATAATGCAGAAACAGCACAGGTAAATATCCAATTTAATGGAGACACCTCCACTAGCGGAATGGTTTACATTCCCGGAGGGACATTTATGATGGGCGGAGATCATTCACAGGCAGATAAGGATGAATATCCAAAACATCAAGTAACGGTTGATGCTTTTTATATGGATGAACATGAAGTGACCAATGCGCAGTTTCAAAAGTTTGTAGATGCTACCGGTTATGTAACTACTGCTGAGGTGAAACCTGATTGGGAGCAGTTGAAAAAGCAATTGCCTCCGGGAACTTTAAAACCTGATGAGAGCCAGCTGGTAGCCGCTTCTTTAGTTTTTACACCACCAAATCATCCGGTTGATCTGAATGATTATTCGCAATGGTGGAGCTGGGTTCCGGGCGCAGACTGGAAGCATCCTTCTGGGCCGGGTTCTGATATCAAAGGGAAAGCTGATTATCCTACTGTTCATATCAGCTGGGACGATGCCAGTGCTTACTGTAAATGGGCAGGTAAAAGATTGCCAACAGAGGCAGAATGGGAATATGCCGCAAGGGGAGGAATGAAAGATAAAATCTATCCATGGGGAGATGAAGGCATTGCGGTTGGAAAGGCAAAAGCAAATTCCTGGGACGGCGCATTCCCAAATGCCAACTCCGGCAGAGACGGTTTCAAAGGTTTAGCACCAGTGAAGCAATTTGCACCAAATGGCTATCAATTGTATGATATGGCAGGTAATGTTTGGGAATGGTGCTCAGATTGGTACAGGAATGATTATTACCAAACAGTGAATAAGCCAGAAGGAGTGAAGAACCCGCAAGGTCCAGCAGATAGTTATGACCCTGATGAACCTTATGCATCTAAAAAAGTAGCTAGGGGAGGTTCTTTCATGTGTAATGATAGCTATTGTTCAGGATATAGAGTTGCCCGAAGAATGAAAAGCTCTTATGATTCGGGATTGAGTAATATGGGTTTTAGGTGTGTGAAATAAACTAGCTGTATAATTGGCTTAACAATCGTTTTATTGTTGTTTTTTTATAAAAAGGATTTATTCCTGTTTTTCTTTATTTTATTTTGCTGATCAGTCTGTCGTATTTTTTTGGATTAAACTTTACAACTGGCTTGTGTTTTCCATCAAATAATATCATTGCTGTTCTTTTAGGCAGGTTCTCAACGGCTATGTAATAGGTTTTATTTGCCAAATTAAATTTGAGGTCTTTTGCATTGGTTCTCCCAATAAAAAAATCATCTCTAGCAGGGCCATATTTATGATACATGGAGTTTGCTGTGTTAGTATGACTGATTGAAGTACTATCCCCAATGTTTTTGTTCTCTACAAAAAAAACTGCCTTGTTTGGTGCAGGTATTTCAAAACCAAATTTTGTTTTTGTGTCAGATTTTACCTGTTCAATATATTTTTTACTGCAAGATGTAAGTGCTAAAAGAAGTATAAAGGAAATTAGCATTCTCATGGTGTATTTGTTTAGAGTGTAAGTAATTTTGGTTTGTAAATTACAATTGCAGTTTCTATGATGGAAAGATGATTTAAGTTCAAGTATTAAGTTGCGGACCCAATTAACAATAAATCTAACATTTCCACAAACCCGTAAAGGCTTTATTTTTTTGGTTTAACCAGGTACAAGCCTGCATTTTTTATAATGGGATCTACATTGCCTGTACTGTCGTTAGTGTAGCCGCCTACATTAATAGCGTAATGTAAAAATGCGATTTTAGATTTAGACCTTAAATGCTTCGGTAATTCATACAGGTATAAATCGTTCTTACATTTTGAATCCTTAAAATATTTAACTGCTTTTTCCTTAAAAAACAAATTTTCATTACGGTAGGAAAGTTTAAAATAGCCTGTATTGATGAAAGATGGAGAAACCCACTCGGGTAAATCAATGAAACTGCCAGTAAAATAGTATTCTTCTTTTTTACGAGAAACTAGTTCGACCGCATCCGTTGTTTTGTAATCAAACTTTTGCTCTTTTAAAATTTGTGTGTAGTACATTTTTAAATAAGCGTCATCAATGATTTCTCCTATTTGCTTGGTAGCATAAATGCCGTTTTCTTCATCCTTTAAAACCATTAACCTTTTATCCGCAAATTTAGGCGGGAAATCTTTAAAATCTATTTGCCCAATAGTATCTGTTTCTAGCTCCTCATTTTGAAGGTGTGAAAAACGGAAATCTCCTTTTTGTGAAAACAACAAACTCCATTTACCTTTTATCCGAAAATACATTGGCTTGGTGTCTTGTTCAAATTCTAGATTTCTATCCGTTTCATAAATCACCAATTCTGCATTTTGATAGTATTTTTCAAAAGTTTTTTTGAAGTCGGTATCTTGAAGCTCATTTTTAGAATTTAGTACTTCATACAGTTTGTGGTAAATCAGTTGGCTCCCCGAAAAATCATAAACGCCATTTTCTGCAAAAACGTAAGGAGTGTAATTAGCAAAGTCGAAAACAGAAGTGTACTTTTCATTAGCCAAATCATCGGAAAACATCAAATTCCCTAAATGGTCATACTTTGATAACCCTTGCTTATTGCTCAGGTAAAATTCATTTTTAACACTATCATATAAAACGGGGAAATCACCTATAAGCGGAACAATTTCATAGTTTTCTGATTGTGGTTGCGCTGTTAAACTTTTAGATTCGAGCAAAGATTTTGACCTGAATACATCTGCAGTAGTTAAATTATAAGTAGTGCACCTATCCATAAATAACAAGATCACCAATACAGTAATCATCAATGTAATCAACACTTTTTTATTTCCTTTATTTAGCATAAATGTTTTATCCGTTCTTTTTTAATTGAAAAAGAGGAGACGTTTATTAATTAATATGAATGGGTGTAAAGTATAAAAAAATAACACTTCCCAAAAATATAGCAAAGATGATGAGGTTGGCAAATGCTTCCTTTCGCTGTCTTTTTTTAAAAAGCATGATGGTTTCTATCAACATCCAAGCCATCCAACAGATTGAAAAAACCCAACCCAACACAGCTGTTATCGTAATTCCACCAAAATAATTATCAGGTCCTTTTTGTTGAGCGGAAAGGATGTCATACAAAATCAAAAATATGGGAATGGTTCCGGTTAAAAATCGGATGAGCAGGTGTTTTTTCATATTTTACTCTTCATTATTTTAGCCTAACCTTTATCAGAAGCTTCTCCTTCTTTATTTACCGGGGTTCTTGTGGGGATCTTCACAAAAATATAAACTTACGTTAAATCAATTTAATCTGCGGAATTTATGGTTTTGTAGTTTATCCCAAAAGAAAATTTTTTGGGGCAACAAATAGCATTAAGTTTATAGAGGCCATATTACTTCTTTTAAAAATCAATCTCCAAAGTCCTATTCTTAAATTAAGATTTGGGAAATTTAAGCGCAATGATTTGTAGCTATTTAATTATTGTGTCATTTTATATTGCGCACAATTTAATTTAGCAAAACTATATTACCTTTGCATCAGTAAATAAATAGCAAATGGAAGATTTATTAAAACTAGAGAAGCAAATTTGTTTTCCTGCATACGCTTTCTCCAGACAGCTTACTAATCTTTACAGGCCGCTACTGGATAAGTTGGATATCACGTATCCGCAATATTTGGTGATGTTGGTTTTGTGGGGAGAGCAAGAAAAAACGGTTAACCAATTGGGTGTGAAGCTTCGGTTGGATAGCGGAACCTTAACGCCTTTGCTAAAAAGATTAGAGCAAAAGGGCTTTGTGAACAGAACCAGAAGCAAACAGGATGAACGGGTGGTTATTGTTTCCTTAACTGAAGAAGGAACCAAATTGCGGGAACAAGCTAAAGACATTCCTATGAAGATTGTAGCATGTTTGGATGTTTCCATAGAAGAGCTGTTGCAGCTCAAGACTATTTTAAATAAAATGTTAATCGATTAATATGAATATCCAAAAAATCAAAAATGTAGCAAGAGTGGTTTTGGGTGCATTTCTAGCGTTTGCCGGTGTGAGCCACCTTACCTTTAACCGTGAAGAGTTTTTAGCCCAAGTGCCAAAGTGGCTTCCTGTAAACGAAGATTTCACTGTTATTTCTTCTGGTGTGGTGGAAATAAGTTTAGGCCTTGCGCTAATGTTTTGGGTGACCAAGAAAAAATGGGTAGGCATAGCCGCCGCAATATTTTTTGTACTGATCTTCCCTGGGAACATCTCACAGTATGTGCATAAGATAGATGCTTTTGGCTTAGATACCGATACTAAAAGGTTTTTGCGGTTGTTTTTTCAGCCGGTATTAATTCTTTGGGCACTTTGGAGTGCAGATGTTTTAAATAAAAATAAATTAATAATCAATAAAAAATAATATCATGAAAATTTTATTTGTAGTTACTTCACACGATAAATTAGGCGATACTGGAAAGAAAACCGGTTTTTGGGTAGAGGAATTTGCCGCCCCTTATTACAAATTTTTAGATGCAGGTTACGAGGTTACAGTGGCTACGCCAAAAGGCGGGCAGGCTCCCGTAGATCCAAGTAGTGTTACAGAATCTGCGCAGACAGAAGCAACAGACCGTTACTATAAAGATGAAGCAGTGCAAGAAGTTATAGCCAACACACATCAGCTTTCTCAAGTGAAAGCAGCTGATTTTGATGCCGTTTTTTACCCAGGAGGCCATGGTCCATTATGGGATTTAGCAAATGATAAAGATTCTGCAAAAATCATTTTAGATTTCTACAACAGCGACAAAATAGTAGGTGCGGTTTGTCATGCTCCAGGTGCTTTTAAAAATGTAACGTTTGAAAACGGAGATCCTTTTGTGAAAGGAAAAAACTTTACCGGATTTTCTAATACCGAAGAAGAAGCTGTTCAATTAACAGATGTAGTTCCTTTTCTTTTGGAAACCGAATTGCAAAAACTTGGCGGACATTACAGTAAAACAGAAGATTGGGGCGTACACGTGGTAGAAGACGGTTTATTGATCACGGGACAAAATCCTGCATCGTCTGAAAGTGTTGCCGAAAAAATGATTGCTCGTTTAAAGTAGTCTTATCGGGATTTGATTGGATTCAAGGGGAAATTAATTTTAAATTCCTTAGCCATTCAAAATCAAACCTTTACCTGAGATTGATCATTAGATAAGATTTTAACAATGGTTAATGGCTTTTTTAATACGTTGGCCCGCGTTAACGATGGAAGCGATATCCTTTTTGGCTTTTTTGGACAAAAAGATAAAGCGGACAGCGTGTTAAAACGCCCAAATCAAGCTTATAAGTTACTTTAATGGTCGAACTCAGATTAATAAATGAAATATTAAAAATTAAATTTCAACAAAATGAAAGCATTATATACAGCAGAAGCAACTGCAACAGGAGGCCGTAACGGCCATGTAAAAAGTAACAACAGTGTTTTAGACGTTCAAGTGAGAATGCCAAAAGCATTGGGTGGCGCAAATGATGATTACACCAACCCAGAACAATTATTTGCAGCCGGATATGCGGCTTGTTTTGACAGTGCGTTAAGTTTGGTGATTAAGCAAGAAAAACTTGAAACTGGCGAGACAACTGTAAAAGCGAAAGTAAGTATTGGAAAAAATGACACTGGTGGTTTTGGTTTAGCGGTTGAGTTGGATGTAAATGTTCCCGGTGTAAGTCAAGAGCAAGCGCAGGAATTGGTAGAAAAAGCACATCAGGTTTGTCCATATTCTAACGCCACTCGTGGGAACATTACGGTAGATTTAAATGTTACAAATAATTAATCTTAAAAATAAGCGAGCTGGTTTTTTTGGAGCCAGCTTTCAAAAAAAAATAAAATTAAAAAGATGACACTTATAGAAGGATTAAATTGGAGATATGCAGCGAAAAGCTATGATCCAGCAAAGAAAGTAAGTCAAGAAGATTTAGCTAAAATTATAGAGGCTACCCGGTTGGCACCTACTTCATCTGGTTTGCAACAATACAGGTTACTGGTTGTCTCTAATCAAGAAATTAAAGAAAAATTAAGGGATAAAGTCTTAAACCCAGAGGTGATGGTAGACTGTTCTCATGTTTTAGTATTTGCGGCTTGGGACCGTTATACAGATGAAAGGATTGATACCATCTTTAACAAAACTACAGATGACCGTGAATTGCCAAGGGGCAGGTTTAACAGTTACACCGATAAAATAAAAGAGATTTACCTTAAAGAAACGCCAGAAGAAAACTTTGCCCATACTGCCAGACAAACCTATATTGGTTTAGCATTAGCAATGGCGCAGGCTGCAGAATTAAAAATAGATACCACGCCTGCAGAAGGGTTTGATAATGCTGCTGTTGATGAGGCTTTAGGATTAAAAGAAAAAGGATTGAAAAGTGTAACCTTACTTTATTTAGGTTACA
>JBDSHZ010000052.1:0-11549 GCA_039918235.1 Pelobium sp. | reverse complement strand
TACTTTTTGCCACCCCACTGATTGGATTGCTGATTGTTAATTTCTTGAACCTGAATTTCTTTAAAAAAATAGCTGATTTTAAAGGAATGAGAAATGTGATTGATGCTATTGAGAACCATCAGTCTTTTATAAAATTACGGCTTATTTATTCCAAATTTATTACTGCAGGCATTACCATTGGTTTTGGGGGAAGCTCTGGAATGGAATCTGCTATTATCACTTCTGGAGCTTCCATTGGCTCTAATATGGGCAAATCTTTTGGGCTAAATTACCAGTTGCGAACCTTGCTCATTGGTTGTGGTACTGCGGGTGGAATTTCTGCGATGTACAATGCCCCTATTGGCGGATTTCTTTTTGCGTTAGAAGTGATTCTTCCGGAGTTTACACCGGCATTGCTGATTCCTTTACTATTGTCCTCCGCAACTGGAAAAATATTGTTTGAAATGATTATGGGAGAAAACTTAAGGTTTGATGCTCATATCGAAAAATTTTCTTATAACAGTTTGCCATACGTTGCCATTATTGGAGTTGCGGGAGCTTTAACTTCCATGTATATGGTAAAGTCTTACAGTCTTTGTTATAAGTATCTGTCAAGATTAAATAACCCTTATTTTATTGCTTTAACAGGAGGTGCTATACTTGGTTTACTCATTTATTTTTTTCCCGCACTCTATGGCGAGGGTTATGTATCTATCAATAAATTGCTGCACAACACAGAGTCGTCCATTTGGGAAAACTCATTGCTGGCAAGCCCAGGTTTTCAACCTTTTCATGGCACCCTTATTCTGTTTGTGTTGTTCCTTTTGCGGCCTATCACTACTGGGCTGAGTTTAGGTTCAGGCGGAGAAGGAGGTTATTTTGCACCATCTTTGGTTGCGGGAGGTTTAACCGGTTATTTGGTGTATAAAGTTATCTTCTCTTTTTATGGAGATTTGAGTGGATTAGAACCCAATACCTTAATATTTTTAGGAATGGCCGCTACCTTTGCTTGTGTAATGCGGGCGCCGGTTACGGCAATATTTCTAATTGCCGATACCACACAAAGTTATTCGCTCATCGTTCCGTTAATGATTGCCACTACCATTGCTTATACTTTTAAAAATTATATAGATGCTTATGACCCGCTACAAAAAGGAGGACATGGGACACTACAAATGGAGAAGTTTATTCTAAATCAGATTAATCTTAGAGACATTATTGAACCGATTGGTGAATCTATAAAAGAGACAGATACCTTAAGAAAAGTAATTGCCCATTTCTCTTCTTATGAACATGGCATAACACCTGTATATAATGATGAACAGCAGTTAAGTGGCATTATTGAGCTAAAAAAAGTCAGAGAAATAATGAAGGACTTTGAAAGCTATGATAGTAGAAAAGCAGTTGAATTTATGGAAACCGATTTTGACGTTGTAGAATATACCAGTTTAAGAAGCAAATTAGCTAATCAGCCTTCTATCATAAATGAAATTCAGCTGCTTGTGAAAAAGGATAATAAAATTATTGGTCATGTCTCTAAATTTAAGATGTTATTGATTTATAATCAGTATTTAAACAATCCTGACAGGCTTTTCAGTAAATAATATACCTTATTAAATAAAACCTTACAAATAAGAAAAGGAGACGATGGGCGCCTCCTTTTCTACTAAACCTAAACCTAAACGTATGAAAATTTTTATCTTTTTATGAGTTAAAGATATGATGCTTAATACAAAGTGAATGCCAGAAATTTTCAAATCTTTTATTTTTTTAAAAAATTTTATTCAGCTGCTTTTTTATCCATTATTTAAAAGATAAACAGCGTTATTTCAGTTTACATATCCATAATTTCTTAAACATCTTAAACAAATTCATAAACTTTGTATTTATTTTTCTGGGATAATTTATTGCTAAAGATTTAAAAAATCCTAAATTTTAGACATAAAAAAGCCCCGCATTTTGCGAGGCTTTTCATCTTATATTAAAGGCTTTTCAACCACTTCACTGTTTCATCTCTAGTCTTTCCTGTTTTCTGTTGAATTTTCCCTAACAATTCGTCTTCCTGTCCTTCTGAGTATGTTAAATCGTCATCAGTTAAATCAGCGTAAGCTTGTTTAACTTTTCCTTTCATTTCGTTCCATTTTCCTTTTAATTCTAACTTATCCATGATTTATATGTTTTAATAGTATGTAATTGATTACTTAAATAAAACCAAGCATCATGCCAAAAATTCTTATCCTTCTAGACTTTATTAGATTTAATATCTTCTACAACACCGGGATCTAGTAAAGTAGAAGTATCTCCTAAATTAGATACATCACCTTCTGCAATCTTTCTTAAAATTCTTCTCATGATCTTTCCGGAGCGTGTTTTAGGCAATCCTTTTACAAACTGAATCTTATCTGGGCGGGCAATTGCTCCAATAATTCTACTTACCGTCATGGAAATATCTTTCCGGGTTAATTCTTCGTCTTCAGAATCTTCATTCAGGATGACATAGGCATAAATCCCTTGCCCCTTAATTTCATGTGGATAGCCTACTACAGCAGATTCCACTACATCAGTAAACATATTAATCGCATTTTCTACCTCAGCAGTTCCAATGCGGTGACCAGAAACATTGATCACATCATCCACCCTTCCAGTTATCCTATAATAACCATCTTCATCTCTCAAGCAGCCGTCTCCAGTAAAATATTTGTTCTCGTAGGCCGCAAAATATGTCTGCCTGCAACGCTCGTGATCTCCGTAGGTTGTCCTAATCATCCCTGGCCAAGGAAATTTAATACAAAGATTACCTGACACCCCATCTCCTTTGATTTCTTCTCCCTTTTCATCCACTAACATTAACTGTACTCCGGGCAACGGCAAAGTTGCAAAGCAAGGTTTTGTTGGGGTAACATTTGCTATAGGTGAAATCATAATTCCACCGGTTTCTGTTTGCCACCAAGTATCTACAATTGGGCATTTCTTCTTTCCTATATTTTCATTATACCAATTCCAAGCTTCCTCATTAATAGGTTCCCCCACTGATCCTAAAACTTTTAAAGAAGAAAGATCCTTGTCCTTTACATAATCTAAACCTGATTGCATTAAAGAACGGATGGCAGTTGGAGCAGTGTATAATACATTCACTTTAAACTTATCTACAATATCCCAAAACCTTCCAGCATCCGGAAAAGTAGGCACTCCTTCAAACATTAAAGTGGTGGCTCCCATAGCCAGTGGGCCATAAATAATATAGGAATGACCTGTAATCCAACCAATATCAGCGGTACAGAAATACACATCCCCAGGATTATACTGAAAAACATTTTGAAAAGTATAAGCGGCGTAAACCATGTAGCCGGCACAGGTATGCACCACGCCTTTTGGTTTTCCGGTAGAACCTGAGGTGTACAATACAAAAAGCTTGTCTTCTGCATCCATCTCTTCCGCATCACAATTAATCAACCCTAAAGTCTCTACTTTTTTAATCTCATCTTCCCACCATTTATCTCTTCCTTTGATCATAGAAATCGGGGTTCTTGTTCTGGTTAATACTATTACCGTTTTAACGGAACTACATTGTACCAAAGCATCGTCAATTACATTTTTTAACGGAATATCTTTCGCTCCCCTAAAACCTCCGTCAGCAGTGATGACCATTTCGCATTGCGCATCATTAATTCTATCTGCAATAGATTGTGCTGAAAAACCGCCAAACACAACGGAGTGTATCGCCCCAATTCTGGCACAGGCCAAAACTGCTATTGCCAACTCTGGCACCATAGGCATATAAATACATACCCTATCTCCTTTCTTTACGCCATTATTTTTAAGAACGTTAGAAAACAGACATACTTTTTGGTGCAGTTGCTTATAGGTAAGTACCCGATGGTGCTCATTAGGGTCATTGGCTTCCCAAATAATTGCAGGCTGGTCACCTTTATCTTTTAAGTTTCTGTCTAAACAGTTTTCAGTGATGTTTAGCTTAGCTCCTTTAAACCATTCCACTTTTGGTTCTTTAAAGTTCCATTCTAAAACTTTATCCCACTTTTTCTTCCATTGAAAATGACCTGCAATCTCGGCCCAAAATTCTTCTGGTTGCGCTACACTTTTTTCATAAGCAGCATGGTATTCTTCTATAGATTTAATTTGGAAATTCATTTAATGAGGTGTTTTGGTTTGAGTGGTGAATTTACCCTTTTTATAGAAGATGAAAAACTAAAAGCTTAATTATTTAAATTTAACAGCTTAATTTAGTGCTACCAGCAGTGTTTTCCTTCATCATTGAGCGTCTCTCAAATAAATTTAAATATTTTTCTTCAGCTTTGTTGCGATTACAAAAGAATTTTAAGATATTTGCAAACTCTTTATAAAACTGAGTTTTAATAGAAACAACATATACAGTCATGTCAAGAATTTGTGATTTAACAGGAAAGAAAACAATGGTGGGGAATAGAGTATCACACTCTAATTCAAAAACAAAACGTAAGTTTTACCCAAACCTTCATATGAAACGTTTTTATCTTCCTGATGAAGACCGTTGGATTACCTTAAAGGTATCAACTTCGGCAATAAAGACTATCAATAAAATCGGGATAACCGAAGCTATCAGCAGATTCATTAATAAAGGATCTATTTAATTTTAAGAATTCAAACACCGCTTAATAATGGCTAAGAAAGGAAACAGAGTTCAGGTAATTTTAGAATGTACCGAACATAAGGAAAGTGGAATGCCTGGAACTTCTAGATATATCACTACTAAAAACCGTAAAAATACTCCAGAAAGATTGGAAATTAAAAAATTCAATTCTGTTTTGAGAAAAGTTACTGTTCACAAAGAAATCAAGTAATTAAGGCTTTTATAAGCGTAAAAAATATTTAACATGGCAAAGAAAGTAGTTGCAACATTAAAAACAGGAACTGGTAAAGAATACTCTAAAGTAATTACCATGGTAAGATCACCAAAAACTGGTGCTTACTCATTCAAAGAAATGATTGCTCATAACGATCATATCAAGGATGCAATTGTAGTTGCTAAAGAAAGCGTAGCAGAATAATATATTTTGACAATATAAAGAGCCGTCCTGAAATTTAGGATGGCTTTTTTTGTTTAATTTTATCTCCCATGGGATTATTTGATTTCTTTAAAAAGAAAGACAAGACTGTTGAAGAACAGGAAGCTTTAGATAAAGGTTTAGAAAAAACAAAGGACAATTTCTTTTCTAAGATCAATAAGGCAGTTGTAGGAAAATCTACCGTTGATGATGATGTTTTAGATGATTTAGAGGAAATTTTAGTAACATCTGATGTTGGCGTAACTACCACTTTAAAAATTGTTGCCCGCGTTCAGGATCGTGTGGCTAAGGATAAATACGTAAATACTTCTGAGCTTAACAATATTCTACGAGAAGAAGTGCAGGCTTTATTAGAAGAAAACAATAGCACTGATTTTCAGAATTTCGACTATGGTTCACATAAACCATATGTGATTATGGTTGTTGGTGTAAACGGAGTTGGGAAAACAACGACCATAGGAAAACTGGCCTATCAATTAAAGCAGGCCGGACAGAAAGTAGTAATTGGCGCCGCCGATACTTTTAGAGCGGCAGCGGTTGAGCAAATCCAATTATGGGGGAAAAGAGCCGATGTAAGAGTTGTTTCACAGGGAATGAATGCTGATCCAGCTTCTGTTGCATTTGACACTTTACAATCTGCGGTAGCAAATAATGAAGATGTCGCCATTATTGATACGGCAGGTCGCTTACATAACAAGGTAGGTTTGATGAATGAGCTTTCTAAAATTAAAAATGTGATGAACAAAGTGGTGCCGGGTGCACCACATGAAATCTTATTGGTATTAGACGCTTCTACTGGGCAAAATGCCATTGAACAGTGTAAGCAATTCACACAGGCTACTGATGTGAATGCTTTGGCATTGACTAAATTAGACGGAACTGCAAAAGGTGGGGTAGTGATCGGAATATCTGATCAATTTAAAATTCCTGTAAAATATATAGGAGTAGGCGAAAAAATAACTGATTTACAGTTATTTAACAAAAAAGAGTTTGTGGATAGCTTGTTTGGGAAATGATTAGTAAATTTAAATATGGAAAGCATTTTAATACATACTGAAAATAAAGCTGAACTTGAATTACTTAAAGAGATTGCGTCAAAAATGGGCTTTAAATCTGAAGTTCTCTCCACATCAGATAAAGAAGACATAGGACTTGCAAAAGCAATAGAGGAAAACAATCCAAGTGATTTAATGACCTTTGAAGAAGGCATGGCTTTTTACAAAACATTGAAAAAAGCAGACTAATGCAAATTAATTATGAAAGAAAATTCTTCAAAGATTTAGCAGCTGTCTCCTCAAAGTCGAGATTACAAATTGAAACTTTCATAACGCAAAGCTTTTCAAACCCAGATAAAATTTTAAAATTGGGTAAATTGGAAAAACTGAAAGGCTATCAGCATTATTATAAGATTAGAATTGGAGATTATAGAATTGGAATTAAAATACAAAATGATATTATTTCATTTGAGCGGGTTCTTCATAGAAAAGAAATATACAAGAAGTTCCCATAAAATTAATAGATGAGAGTAAAAGATAGACAAGTAAAAGATTTAGTTAAGCCTAGAGTAAATGTAATCACACTAGGTTGTTCAAAAAACACTTACGATTCTGAGGTATTGATGGGGCAACTGAAAGGTAATCAGATCAATGTGGTGCATGAAGCTAATGATGTGCGTGAGAATGATATTGTGGTAATTAATACTTGCGGCTTTATTGATAATGCCAAACAAGAATCTATTGATACCATTTTGCAGTACAGTGATTTAAAACAGGATGGAAAAATTGGAAAAGTAGTAGTGACCGGTTGCCTTTCTGAAAGATATAAGCCAGAGCTAGAAGCAGAAATTAAAAATGTAGATTCTTGGTTTGGGACCAATGATTTACAGCAATTGTTGAATTCCATAGGTGCAGATTATAAGCATGAATTGATAGGCGAACGCTTATTGACCACTCCATCTCATTTTGCTTATTTTAAAATTGCCGAAGGCTGTAACCGTCCTTGCTCTTTTTGCGCTATCCCTTTAATGAGAGGGAAACACCTTTCAAAACCTATTGAAGAACTGGTAAAAGAGGCAAAAAACCTCGCGAAAAACGGAACCAAAGAACTTATTTTAATTGCACAAGATCTTACCTATTATGGCTTAGATTTATATAACGAACGCAAACTGGCAGATTTAATGCGAAATCTTTCTGATGTTGAGGGCATTGAGTGGATCAGGTTGCAATATGCTTATCCTTCTGGTTTCCCAATGGATATTTTAGACGTGATGAACGAACGCTCCAATATCTGTAACTACCTTGATATGCCTTTACAGCATATTACCGATCCTATGCTAAAATCGATGCGGCGTGGTACAACCAAACAAAAAACCATTGATTTAGTGAATCAGATTAGGGATAAAGTGCCCAACATCGCCATGCGTACTACACTCATCTGCGGTTATCCAGGAGAAACAGAACATGATTTTGAAGAAATGAAAAACTGGGTAGAAGAAACCCGTTTTGATAGATTAGGATGTTTCACCTATTCTCATGAAGAGAAGACCCATGCCTATGATTTAGTTGATGATGTACCTCAGGAAGTGAAAGAGCAACGTGTAGAAGATATTATGGAAATTCAACAGGGGATTTCTTTCGATTTAAATCAGCAAAAAATAGGAAAAACTTACAAAGTACTCATTGATAAAAAAGAAGTGGATTATTTTGTAGGAAGAACAGAATTTGATTCTCCAGAGGTTGATAATGAAGTATTGATAGATGCAAAAAGCAATTATGCCACACCCGGAACATTTGTAAGTGCAAAAATTGATCGGGCGGAAGACTTTGATCTTTATGGTACTATTGTCAAATAAATGATCTTAAAATCCAAAATCATGAATTTTGGCTATTTTAGTTGCTAATGGAAGCTCAATATATAGATTACGATGAAACCCGATGTTTTTCTTCTACGGTCAACAGATTATTAACGAAAGACAAAGAAATTAAACCCTTCATCAATAGGTTTCCAGATTTAGAAAGTTTTAGAGAAATTATTAACAAACGTAATTTCACTGGAGATAGAAATATTTTGGTAGAAGTTTTACAGCTACAATATCAGAACATCTACAACCAATCCCCTCTTTTAAAAATTAATATTGAATCATTAAAATCACCTTTAACCTTCACCATAACCACAGGTCATCAGCTCAATATATTTACCGGACCCTTATATTTTATTTTCAAAATTGTAAGTGCCATCAATTTAGCCAAAGATTTAAAGAAAGCCTTTCCAGCACAAAATTTTGTCCCAGTTTACTGGATGGCTACTGAAGATCACGATTTTGAAGAGATCAACCATACCTACATTGGAAGTAAGAAAATCAGCTGGAAAAACAATAGCGCTGGCGCAACGGGCCGAATGCTTACCAAAAGTATCTCTACTGCTTTAAATGAGTATAAAGGGATTTTGGGGATTTCAACCAATGCTGAAAAATTATCTGAAATGGTGCATCGGGCTTACGCCGAAAATGAATTATTAGCAGATGCCACCAGATTTTTAGCCAACGAACTTTTTGGGGAATATGGTTTAATCATTTTAGATGCTGATGATGCAGAACTTAAAAAAGAATTCGCTGGAATTATAGAGCAGGACATTATTCAACAGAACAGTTTTAAGCATATTACAGAAAGTAGCGAACAACTGGCAAAGATTGATATTCATGCTCAGGTAAATCCCAGAGAGATTAATTTCTTTTATTTGGATGATCAGTTGAGGGAACGCATTGTTTTTGAAGATGGAAAATATCAGGTTTTGAATACTGATATTTCCTTTTCTGAAGAAGAATTAAAGAAAGAAATTAAAACACACCCCGAAAAGTTTAGTCCAAATGTGGTGATGCGTCCATTATATCAGGAAGTGATTTTGCCCAACCTTGCTTATATTGGAGGCGGCGGAGAGTTAGCTTATTGGTTACAACTAAAAGCTAATTTCGATTTTTACAAAGTTGATTTCCCATTACTGATTTTAAGAAATTCAGCCCTTTTGGCTACTGAAAAAACAGCATCACAATTAGAGAAATTACACTTAACTTTTAAGGATATTTTTGAGGATGTAGAATCTTTAAAAAAGAATTGGGTGAAAAAACACAGTTCGCATGAATTGAATTTAAATAAAGAATGGAATGCTATTCAACAGGTTTTTTCTGATTTAAAAGCTAGGGTAAAAAAAATAGACCCCACATTGCAACCAAGTACCGAAGCTGTGGAAGTAAGATTAAAGAAAGCCATAGACAGCTTAGAAAAAAAGTTAATGAGGGCAGAAAAAAGAAACTTTTCAGAAGCAATTTCAGCCATTGAGAAAATTAAACAAGAACTATTTCCTGGCGGAGGATTGCAGGAAAGAAAAGAAAACTTCGGATTGTTTTATGTGAAATATGGTGATGATTTCATTAAAAATCTCATCAAATACTTTGATCCTTTAGCTTTTCAATTCACAATTTTGCATTAATGGAATTTATCACTTTTTCTGAAACTACCTTAAGAAACTTCACCGAATCTGTTTTTAAAAAAATGGGCTGTTCAGATGAGCATGCTCAACTGGCCACCAATGTTTTAATCAAAGCAGATTTACGTGGCATTGATTCGCATGGTGTGGCCCGATTAACCGGCTATGTAAGACTTTGGGAAAAGGGAAGAATTAATCCTACTCCAAATATCAAAATTGTTCATGAAACCGCTACTACTGCAACTGTTGACGGAGATGCAGGTTTAGGTTTGGTAGTTGCTCCTTTTGCCATGCAAATTGCCATAGATAAAGCAGAAAAATATGGTTCAGGATGGGTAGCTGTAAAAAATTCAAACCATTTTGGCATTGCGGGCTACCATGCTTTAATGGCGGTAGAAAAAAACATGATTGGTTATGCTTTAACCAATGCAAGTCCGTTGGTTGCACCCACTTTTTCATCAGAAAGAATGCTTGGGACCAATCCTATATGTTATGCATTTCCGGCAGGGAATTATCCTCCTTTAATAGTGGATATGGCTACTTCTACCGCTGCAAACGGCAAGTTAGAAATTGCGCAGCGACAAGGCAAAAATGTGCCAGAAGGCTGGATTCAGGATAAAGATGGAAATATTGCTTTACATCCTGCTGATCTAAAAAATGGAGGTTCACTTTTACCATTAGGATCAGACCGTGAGCATGGTAGCCATAAAGGTTTTGGATTAAGTGCTACGGTAGATATTTTGTCGGCCGTTTTATCTGGCGCCAGTTACGGACCATGGGCACCACCTTTTGTTGCTTTTATGGATCCTTTGCCAAATCAGCCGGGAGAAGGTTTGGGACATTTTTTGGGTGCGATGCGAGTGGATGGTTTTAGACCGATTGAAGATTTTAAAGCCAATATGGACAATTGGATTGAGCGTTTTAAAAATGCTAAACCTATTGATGAAAATCAGAAAGTGATTATTCCTGGTGAACCTGAATTGGAAGCGGAGAAAGAAAGAAAGATTAATGGAATTCCTTTAATTGATGCTGTAGTTAAGGATTTGAATGAGGTGGCTGCTAAATTAGGATTAGAAGTTTTGAGTTAAATTCAACATCATTTCTCGTATACATCTTTTCTGTGTCCTAAGGTGATAATATCAATCAAAAGTTCATTATCGAAAATATCATAAATAACACGGTAATTTCCTACTCTAATCCGATAAGCTTCAGTTCCTTTTAGTTTTTTGCGACCACTAGGTCTTGGGTTATTTGCCAAATTACCAATAGATTCTAAAATAGGTTTGGCAAGATGATCAGAGAGTTTATCTAATTATTTTTGTGCTCTATTGCTTAAAACAATTTCGTATTCATTTAACATTTTTTAGTTCCCTATTTTTGAGATAGTCATTAAATGAAATACGGTCACCAGTATCATTTTTTTTCACATCTTCATAAAGTCGAATATCTTCTATGTCTTCCAGTAATTCCATAATATGATCAAACTCGTTTTGAGGTAAAATAACCAGATTTTTACCTGCCGTATCTTTTATATATTGTGGATTTACAGTAATCATGATTTTAATAATTAATAGGCTAACACATTTATTTTAAGATTAAACAAATGCTTACAAAAATATTTAGAGTAAATATACCTTGAAATAAGTCAGAAATAAAATGAGCATTGTCTAATTTTTTTTTAGAATGATTTTGTTGAGACATTTTGCTTTGACCTACCTGCAACATGCCCAAGTTTATAAACCTGATTGAAGCGATATCCTTTTTTAAGATTTGGCACTGTGTGATTGGGGAAAAAGATTTAGCGGAAAGCAGGAACAAATTTTAATTTAGCAAAAGCTTTGCTTTTCTAAAACAAAAAAAGGAAACTCATTTCTGAATTTCCTTCCATTATTATCTTTTAATTTAACGTGAGTTCGGGATAAGAAATAGTTAACAAAAAGATAGCAAAGGGCATGATTATTGTATTTAATTAACTGACAATCAATTATTTACAATTAAAGCAAAACCCAATGCTAAGAGATAAAA
>JBDSHZ010000051.1:0-26422 GCA_039918235.1 Pelobium sp. | reverse complement strand
ATCATCATTCTCTGTTCTTTGTTAAGGCAAAGAACCAAACCATTTTTTGTCGCTCAGTTGCTTTTGCCACAGGCCCGCCCGCAATCATAAAAGCCATAGCGCTGATTGTTACTGTTCATCTAAACATGAATGTCAAAGCTTAATGAACGTAACACCGCTACGCTATAGGCTTGGCAGTGGTTAAGGTTTGTTAGTGCACCAGCTTTTATGATCTCCCAGCAATCCCCACCGCTCCTTATCGCATGGAAACTAACGCAGACACTCGTCCCGCAGGTCCATACAGCAGCGCAACGCGATAAGGACGGCCTTGGAAGATTTGGATGGGAAGCCCGATAAATAGGGTTGCAGTTACTTTAATTAACCACTGGCAAGCAATCCGCAAAAGTGTTGTATATACTTGCAATTTGCACTGCCATTCCCACGGCTTGGATTGCGCTACCCCTATTTATTGGAGCTAACCGAACAAATATTCGTCAGCCTTGATTTTGCTCAACTTTTATCAAGAAAAGTTGAAAAGCCATTGCCCGGCCAGCACAGGCAAGGTTTGAGCAGTATGGAATTAACAGCTTATATTTAAGGTATCCGCTGTCCCTCAAGGTGACGCGACTATTAACATCATGTTGAACGCAGTGAAACATCACATTAGCAAGGTTGCCGTACGATAAGCAGACCTTGCAAGTGAGACATTTCGTCCCTCAAGCTTACGCACCGATGAAAGAACCACATGCTGACGATAGCAAGCATCACCTATGCAAAAAATTCCCCCACCTTAAATCCCGCTTACTACCGTTAAATCATTCAACCGCTACAGCTGATCCGTTCATCATCAGCACTTTGTATCTTTAAGATAGCGTTTAAACAGCACTCAACTACTGGTTTAAACCAGGAAATAAGCCTTTATTTCCGAACAGAAAAACAGTTATTAACCATTTAAACTATGTGTTATGTCAGTAAAATTCAAAGTAATTGAAAGAGGCGAACCCGGCGTTGTTGGGGGAGGCACCAAAAAATTCTATGCCATTGCATCCAGCATTGGGGAAGAAACCATTGAAAGTTTAACCAAAAGCATTGAAAAGATCAGCACCGTAAGCGGTGCCTACATCCGGGCGGTGCTGTATGCCTTGGTTGATGTGATTGTCATCGACCTATCCAACGGGATGATTGTAAGGCTGGGCGATCTGGGCAGCCTGCGCATAGGCATCAGTAGCGAGGGCGTGGAGAGCGCCGATAAATTAACCGCCAACCAAATTAAAGGTGCTAAAACCATTTTTACCCCTGGGCCAAGGTTAAAGGAAATGCTGCTCACCCTTAAGTTCCAAAAAAGCTAAGGCAGCAAACAATGGTTAAAACCCGTAACATCAGGTTTAAAGCCTTCAACAGGCGAGCACTCCAAACGATGCGCAACGTTTACCAAAATGATGCGCATCGTTTTTTTTTTGTTGCGCAACGTTTTCCCAAATGATGCTTAACGTTTTTTATTTGTTGCGCAACGTTTTACCAAATGATGCGCATCATTTCCACATAGCAATGCTTTCAGGCTTTAGCCTTTAGCTTTCCGCCTGCTACATTAAGCCTTCCGCTTTCCGCCTCCCATACGGTTTCCCATAAGAACCGCTCTCTTTCTTAATTTAACTTTAGGCGGCTAAGCCAATTGTTTTGCTTTTGCGTACCAACCATCTGGTATTTTTTGTATAAATGTTGATTTGGTTTAACTCAAAGTATAATTATTGATAAAGTATTGGCTATATTGCTGTTGCCTAAATGTTTAACTGTATATGGAATTGTAGGGAGTAAGCCGGACGGAGTCCTCGGTTTTCATAAGGCATTTCAGTGGTCCTAAAGGAACACTGAAACGAGTGGGGGAAAGAAGCAGTAAGTTGAGTTGCCATAGCCTTTTAAATTTGGGTGGACAGGTTCATTCCTGTGCCACATCGCTGTTTTTCTGGAGCTTAAATTTACTGCTTTTACATGGATGCTTGCGCAAAAATGGCTGACGGTGGTTCAACTCAGGTTTTTCGTTATTAACCTTGGTCTGTGAGTTACGACAATGGTTCTGCAAGTAATGCCATTTCTGCACAAATTTTCAAAACGTTAACCAGAATAAATAATGAGCCTAGAAATAACTTTATATACAAAAACTTCAACTAAAACAGGGCTTGTTAAATTTTTAGGAGAATGTGGATTCCAAAAGGTTGATCATATTCTTGAAGAATTAAACGATCAAAATAATATTCACTTCATGTGGTTCGGTTTCGAACATTACGAATCTACTGTCGGGGTTGAAGCGACAATTATCAAAGTAGAGAATGACCTTAAAAAAGAGTTTAATTGTTCTGATTGGATACTTCATACAAGAACACGCTCTGGGGGAAGTTATGAAGATAAATCAAAACAAAATGAGGTAATTAGGTCTGCTAGAAAAAAATATGGCGGAACGTTTCATAACGACTGGTACGGTACTAATAGATATACAGACTTAGAAGATTATAAAAAACTTCTACCTCATGAGAAGGCAATATTTAATATAAAGGAAAACTCTTTTGAAAAGCTAAATCAGATTGTTGACTGTCTCGAAAGCTATAACAATCCAATGAGTGATCATTTGCAGAGTATCGGAGATAATGCGTTGGGGAATTTATTGAAATCTAAAGACCCCAGCATCACTTTATATAATGGATTAATACCATTTCTTGTCTCTGTTATTGAGTATTTTTTTGGAGAGACTTTTATAAACTACATAACATACAACTCTTCAGCTCGAGAGCTAATTGTAAGTGAAAAGTTAAAAATTGGAGTTGAGGAAGTACTTAAAATTCAGAACAAGGAAACCTCAATCGAACGAATCATTTCTGAAAGTTACAACTTCCAAAACCTTGAAAGCATAAATAAAGCCTACAAAAAATATCTACAAATTGATATTTTTTCTATTCTAAGTAAGCGAAAGAAAATTAATGGAAAAGTATTCAGGATACTTACGAAAGTAGACAGCCTGGTAAATGCAAGACATAAGATCATTCATGATTTGGTGTTTAATTATGACTTGACAAAAGATGATTATATCACCTATGTAAAAGCAGTTGAAAAAACGATTGAAATTGTTATTGACGAATTGAATGATAAGAAGGAACTCAATATAGAGATGTATAAATAAAAGTGGCTAGCACTATATATGTCAAATAGGGCTTTCCCATCCTGGTTTCAGTGTTCCAAAGGATCACTGAAATCTTTTTATGAAAACCAGGACTTCGTCCGGCAATAATTGTAATTCATTTAACTAAAATCAAATAAGTCCTTAATAGGCACCTTTAGGGCCTTTGCGATCTGTTGAATACTATAGGCACAAGCATTTACACGTCCGTTTTCTAGTCTGCTGATACTTTGGAAATCCTTATTTAGGATGGATGCCAATTGCTGTTGGGTTAAACCTTTGGCAATCCTTAGCTGCGCAATCTTTTTCCCTAAATTTTCTTTGAATAAAACTGTAGCTCATCCATGATGCAAATGAAAGAAGGCTAATCACGTCAAAGATTATAGGTACTTTTTAAGAATGTTGTCTTACTGTTTTGCCGTCAGATTTCTTTTTGCCGTTATGATGTTGCTTAGATTTATATGCATCAATAAACTCACTTATTTCTTTTCTTTCTTTGTCGGTTAAAGGTTCACTCTCAATGAGGAAGTCAAGACAAAAGTTCCGCTCTAATCCATAGGACAGGTAATGTGCTCGCAGTGTTCCATTCGATAGGCATACGCTACAAGTGAGACCTTTCCTACCTCAAGGTGACGCTGTGTATAACAAAAAAAGCGAGGCAACCGCCTCGCTTTACAATCCTATTCCTGATCCAAAAACGGATAACGGTAATCCGTAGGAGGGTTAAAGGTTTCCTTAATGGTACGCGGAGAAACCCAACGCAACAAATTAATCATTGCTCCGGCTTTATCATTGGTGCCCGAACCTCTGGCACCGCCAAATGGTTGCTGACCCACTACTGCTCCGGTACATTTATCGTTGATGTAAAAGTTTCCTGCTGAATTTTTAAGGGCTTGCGAAGCTTGCTCAATGGCATAACGGTCTTGCGCAAATATGGCACCGGTTAAAGCGTACATAGAAGTTTCATCTACCAGCTTTAAGGTTTTTTCAAAATCGCCATCTTCATAAATGTAAATGGTGAGTACCGGACCGAAAAGCTCTTCGCACATGGTGGTATATTTCGGATCGTCGGCAACGATAATGGTAGGTTCAATAAAGTAACCGATGCTTTTATCATGTCCGCCACCGCAAATGATTTCGACACCTTTGTCTTTTTTAGCTTGGTCAACGTATTTAGCAAGCTTATCAAAAGATTTTTCATCAATAACGGCATTAATGAAATTACCGAAATCTTCTGTACCGCCCATTTTAAAAGAAGCGATGTCTTTCAGCATCTTTGCTTTCATTTGTGGCCAAAGTGATTTTGGAATATAGGTACGGGAAGCGGCAGAACATTTCTGTCCTTGATATTCGAAAGCACCGCGTACAATGCCCGTAGACGCAGCCTGCCAATCGGCAGAAGGGTGAACCAAAATGAAATCCTTTCCTCCGGTTTCGCCGACAATTCTTGGATAGCTTTTATATTTATGGATGTTGGTGCCAATGGTTTTCCAGATGTGCTGAAAAACGGAGGTTGACCCAGTAAAATGGATGCCTGCAAAATCGGGGTGGTTAAAAATCACGTCTCCAACTTCTGGCCCGTCGGCATAAATCAGGTTGATGACACCGTCTGGTACACCGGCTTCCTTAAAAATCTTCATCAATACATTTGCAGCATACACTTGGGTATCGGCAGGTTTCCAAACCACCACATTGCCCATCATGGCGCAAGCAGCGGGCAGGTTTCCGGCTATGGCCGTAAAGTTGAAAGGTGTTAAAGCAAAAATAAATCCTTCCAAAGGGCGCTGTTCTAAACGGTTCCAAACGCCTGTTGGAGAAACGGGTGGTTGTTGCTGATAGATGTCAGCCATATAGCTCACATTGAAACGTAGAAAATCTATGAACTCGCAGGCTGCGTCAATTTCTGCCTGAAAAGCATTTTTCGACTGTCCCAACATGGTAGCGGCATTGATTTCATAACGGTATTTGGTGGCAACTAAATCAGCTGCCTTTAAAAATATGGCGGCCCTGTGTTCCCAAGCTAAGTTTTCCCAGCCTTCTTTGGCATCCATTGCAGCCTTGATTGCCTTTTCAACATGGCTTTTATCTCCATAGCTAAAATGTCCTAAGATATGTTGATGGTCATGCGGTGGACGCAATGTTTTCTTATTGTTGGTGGTTATTTCTTCCGCACCTATATACATCGGGATGTCTATTTCCTGGCTTCTGGCAACAGCCAAAGCGTCTTTAAGAAGGGCTCTTTCCTTAGTTCCTGGCGCATAGCTATAAATAGGTTCGTTTGTAGGTGTAGGTACTTTAAAAAATCCTTTAAGCATAAATATTGATTTTATGGGTTTGGGTTAAAGATAGGGATTTAGCTTTAAAGCAATGATGAGCGTCGTGTCAAATTCTTACGTTTAACTCTGTGTAAATAGAATGTTATATATACTATTCTTTCTGATTTATGTAAGACGAAATTCTATATTTGAATTAATAAAATACATGAAATGAAAACTAAAAATATATTTCTAGGACTTACTTTTGTTCTTTCTTTATCGCTGATTTCTTGGGGTGTTACCGGTCATCGTTCTATAGCAAAAATTGCTGAAAACCACTTGAGCCCGAAAGCAAAAGCCGCCGTTGACCAGCTTTTAGGTACAGAGGACATGCCTATAGTGAGCACTTATGCTGATGAGATCCGTTATGATGCGGCTTATAAATATACCGGACCTTGGCATTATGTGAATTTGCCTTTGGGTTTAAGCTATGAGCAGTTTTCGGCTGCTGTGCAAGCAGATACTACCGCCAATGTTTACAATGCTTTGTTAAAGATGAAAGCACAGTTGGTTGATCCAAAAAGCAACAAAGCAGATAAGGTTTTTGCTTTAAAGATGCTGATCCATTTTGTGGGAGATTTACACCAACCAATGCATGTGAGCAGGGAAGAAGACCAAGGTGGCAATAAAATAAAATTAAAATTCCAAGGAAGAGACACCAATCTACATTCTTTATGGGATAGCGGACTGATAGAATATAACGGCTGGACATTTACTGAAATGGCTACAGCTCTGGATCATGTAAGCGATCCTAAAATTAAACAATGGCAGAGTGATCCAATCATTAAATGGCTATATGAGTCTTACCAGATTTCTTCGCAATTATATAAAGAAGTAGAGGCTAATCCTGAATTGGATTATACCTATTATCCAAAACATTCAGAGATTTACAAAACTAGAATTCAGCAGGCCGGGATTAGGTTGGCGGGTATGCTGAATGTGATTTATAAGTAAGTTATTTCTCGGTACGGTCTATCTGTTCAAAAATCTCCACAATTTTACTTTTATTGTTTTTGGAGACACTGATGCTGACGCCGTCCTGCATCACCACATTTCCTCCATCGTTTCTGAGGTATTTTTTTAGGTATTGAGGATTGATGAGATGTGATTGGTGGATGCGGATAAAACCGTTATGCTGTAAAATACTTTCTACCTCTTTTAGTGTTCTGCAGATCAGGAATTTATCCCCATTTTTGAGATAGAAATTGGTGTAATTACTGTCTGATTGGCACCTGATAATTTCATCAATTTCAATAAATTCGAATCCATCTGTGGTGGGCAAAGCAATCTTTGATTTGTTTTTTTGAGGATTTTGGAGTGCCTCTAAAAAGAAGCTGAACTGCGAATTTGATAATGCTTTATTAGATTTTTTCTCCCATAAATTTAAGCATTCTTCTAATTCATTTTCGTCAATAGGCTTTAGCAGGTAATTTAAAGCGCTAAACCTAAAGGCTTTAATTGCATATTGATCATAAGCGGTGGTAAAAACTACATCAAATTTAAAATCATTTATTTGGTGCAGCAATTCAAAACCGCTCATGCCCGGCATCTCAATATCTAAAAAAAGGATATCAAATGAATTGGATTTGATGAATGGCAATGCCTCTAAGGGATTGTTGAATTTCCCTATAATTTCTACAGGCCTATTTAACTTTTTTAGTAAAATTTGGAGGGATTCTGTACAATGCACTTCATCATCCACAAAAACAACTTTGATCATGCTTAGCTAATGTTAAAAGTAAATATGATTTTAGTGCCTGATAATGCTTCTTCATCGACTTTATCAAACACCTCTAAGTGAATATTATTTTTGGAGATATTGAACAGATTTATCCGCTCCTGTGTTAAAACCATTCCTAGAGATGATTTTTTGCTAAAATTATTTTTAGCCTTTGCAGATGCTAATCGTCCAATGCCATTATCTTCAATCGTCAATTTAATAATGTTTTCTTTATCAATATCTTTTTCAATTAAGATGTTGATACTTTTAATAGGCTTTTTGCTAGGCATTAATCCATGCCATATGGCATTTTCTACAAAAGGCTGGAGCAATAAAGGCGGTATTTTAATAAATTCTAAATCTACGTTTGGGTCTGTAGTCAATTGGTATTGGAACTGTTCTCCAAATCTATTGGCCTCAATACCTATATATAATTGAAGCGCAGCTAATTCCTGATCCAATGAAATCACTTCATACCTGCTATTTTCTAAAATTAATCTGATCAATTTTGAGAATTTACTGAGGTATATGACCGCCTTTTCGTTCTCATTATTCATCACCAGATACCTAATAGAATTTAAGCTGTTGAATAAAAAATGAGGGTTCATTTGAGAACGTAAAGCCTGCGTTTCTGCTTCTGCTATCTTTTTTTCAAATTCAAGCTTAATGGTTGCTAGTTTTCTTGCTTCATTTTCTTTGTTTATTTTAATGATTTCATTAGTTCTGAGAATTACTTTTTTCTCTAGCTCTTGGTTTGCAGTTTGAATAAGCTTCTGATTGATTTGTAACTGTTCTAAAAGTTTGTCTTTACTTAGGTTTTTCTCGTCTTCATTCAGCTTAATCCGATAACCAATGGCTAGCGAAAAGCATAATATTTCAATCAATATACCAGCTTGAAAAATATTGGAAGAAGCTAATAATGAATTATAATTGCTCAAATACCGGTAATTGGTATCTACCACAAAGGCAATTAAACCGCTGGTTAAATAGATGCCCAATCCAAATAAAAAATAATTTATAATAGGAGATTTTACTTTCCTATAAATCCATATAGCCATTATGGTATTTAATGGAAAAAGAATAAGCCTTGTAATTACAAAAAGCTGGTTGCGGAGCTGATGATTAAAGGTAAAGTACATCATTAAGAAATGATAAACTGCATAGGCAATGTAGATGTAAGCTAATGCTTTAATCCATGTTACCAGTTTCTTATCGTGTTTTTTAATGTCTAATAATTCCAAAACAAAAAAATTATAAACCGCAAAAAAGATGAACTGGATGGGTTCATTTAAGTATGGCCTAAGAAAAGGGTAGTAATCTATCAGGCTGCCAACAAGCGTAATCCTATTTAACCTAGTGAGTGCATAAACGATAGCACCTAGAATATATATAGCATAATACAGGTAAAGTTTCTGATAACTTTTGAAATATAGAAACACCATAAAAAGAAATATGATAATGGCAGATCCTAGAAAGAAAACAATCAGAAAATTCTCGTTTAAAATCGTTTTCCTGTGCTTTAATATTTCTTCATTGTAGGTGGATCTATCCTCTATAGTAAGATTTAAATTGGGTTTGATGTTCTTATCATTGTATACTTTAAGATAGAGCACATAGGTTATACTCGGGCTTGATTTAAACTCTAAATAAAACGGCGTGTTTTTAATCTGGAGTTCAGGTGTTGGGGTATGTATGCCTGCTTTACCTTTGTTAATTAATCTGTTATTCTGAAAAATATATATTTCAGCATTGTCATTATTTGCACAATAAATATAATAACTGGCTGGTACAGCTAGGTTGTTATGTGCAATAAATTTAAACCAATATGCTTTTTTATCGTTAGACCGAATTGATCTTTTATTTACAGAATAGGAAAGCTTTATAGCTTGTTTTATGGTACTTTCTTTTGAAGAACTAGCTAATTGAATTTCAGGAGAATCGAAGATATAATTTACACCTTTTAATGATGATAGGCTGACGATTCCTTTATTGATTGTTTGTGCGCTTAAGGATAGGCTTTCTAGAAGAAGGTAAATTATGATGATAATTCTAAATCGCATTGCAATTATTACGCAAATTATTTGAAAAAACAATATCTGATAAATAAATACTAGCTTTTTAGTGTAAGTATAAAATGGTTTTTTATCGAATTAGAATTTGAATACTTACCCAAAGTATTCAAATTCTAATTCGATAAGGTTAAATACTTATTACCTGTTTTTTAGAGCATAGGATCAAATAGTTTTGATTGATATTTTAAATCTGAAACAATTCACCAATCTATAGCAATGAAAAATTTCATCCTCATTTTATGTTTATTAATTACAAGTCTCTCTCAAACTTTTGCCCAAGAAAGCATTAAAGAAAAATTAGCAAGGAAATTAAAAGAGGCTAAAGACCGGAAAATTGAAAAAACGATTGACAATGTTTTAAATAAATCTGAAGAGAAATTAGATAAAACGATTAACGGTGCCTTAAGCGAAAAGGAAAAAACTCAAAAGGATTCTGTAGAGAAAACTAAACCTTCCAAGACATCTGCAGTGAGTTCAAATAGCAATCAAGCACAAGCTGGAAAACCTGCGGATGCTATGAAAATTACAGCTACTTCAAAATTCGACTTTATACCAGGCGAGAAGGTTTTGTATTATGATGATTTTTCAACTACATCATTAGGGGATTTTCCTTTAGGTTGGAATACCAATTCCTCAGCCGAAATTGTAAATCTATCTGGCAGTAATGATAAATGGCTTTCTATAACCAAAGACGGCTATTTTCAACCGATGGCAATAACAGATATGCCGGAAAATTTTACCTTAGAATTTAATATTTTTAATAGATACAGAAGCAGTAATATTTTAAATTATAAATTCATTATAGCAGCATCTAACAATCCAAGAAAAGATTTAAGCGAAGATTATTTACCCAATGCCTTCAATTTTATTTGGGCGGGCTGTACGGGTGCGGCATCTTTTAACATTAAAGAAAATAATGAGGTTGTAGGAAGTAATGATGAAATGAAAGTTATTGATTTAGCCAGCAAAAGTATTGAGCATGATGCTCCGGTGGTGGCTAAGTTTTCTATTTGGAGGCAAAAAACAAGGTTACGAATTTATGTTAACGAAAATAAGGTGGCCGATATTCCACTGGCATTTGACCCTAAGCAAAAGTATAATTTGTTTAAGATTGGATCACAATACATGAATTATTCTAATAGTTTAGAACATAACGATGAGTTTATGATCTCTAATCTAAGATATTCTATTGGGGCGCCAGATACCAGAAGCAAATTGATTACCGAAGGAAAATTAGTGACCAGAGGGATTTTGTTTGACGTGAATTCTGATCAGATTAAAACGGAATCTAATGGAGTACTGAAAGATATTGCTACAATTCTTGCAGAAAACCCAACAGTGAAAGTGAATATCGTAGGCCATACCGATAGTGATGGTGATGCCAGTTTAAATCTTGATCTCTCTAAACGTAGGGCAGCTTCTGTTAAAACTACTTTAACAACAGTTTTTGGAATAAGTGCAGATAGATTAGTTACTGACGGTAAAGGCGCAAATGAACCAACCGACCCAAATACCACCCCACAGGGAAAAGCAAATAACCGTAGGGTAGAATTTATTAAGCTTTAATAATGACCATTAAACTCTTATTACTGATTTGTTTCCATTTAAGTTTTACAACTGCTGGAGATGATTTTAATGAGACCTTAGAAAATACTTTTTTGGTAATTAACAACAACAATAAGGGAATTACCAAAATCATTTTAGATCAGGAGCATAAAAAAATTAAGGTTTGGGAAAGCTGTGTACCAAAGGATTGCGATTGGGGGATAATAAAATACACAACCAAGGAAAATGAAATTACAGCAGTGTATGCCATGGGCGATATTAAAAAGCAATTGGTGCTTTTGCTTAAAAACAATGGGATGAAAATGGATGCAGAAGTGAACTACTTAATGGATCAAAAAGTAATGAAAACAGTTACCTATCAATTAACATCACAAAAAAATAGACTTAAATAACAGATACAGAAGTTAAAGTTTAGTCGGCTGGCAATATTCATAAAGTCTTTAATCTAAAGCCTATTTTAAAGAAGGTGAGAATACTATTGATATAACAACTAATTATACTGCGCTAGGTTTAAAATTCAAATTAACAAAGGTTAACTAATTTTAAAAATTTAAATAAATCTTCATCATGAAAAAATTAACTCTCTTGATACTCTGTGTGTTTTTGGTACTAAGTTTAAAAGCCCAAACTCAAGAAGAAATTGCTAAAGCTCAGCAAGAGTACATGAAGCAAATGAGCAGTTTAATGAATTGCGATACTTTAGCGAAAATTTTAAAAACTAATTATGATGCGATAGATAAATCGCAGCTTACTAAAGAGCAATTGGCCGAGTTGAAATCTAGTATTGATGAGCAACTTAAAAACTGCAAAGAGTATTTAAAAATGGCAGGGGGTTATTCAAGTGCTCTTGGATCGTCTAAAGAAAAAGCAGGGACAGAAGGGAATTCTTTCCATATGCCAAAGATGGGGAAAGCTCCTTTTGAAAGTATGGAGATTCCAAATGCGTATCAAATTTCTTACACCATTAAAGATGGTGACGATGTAGTAAATATGGATTTGTTTTTATCTGCAACCACCTCAAATTATGCTTATGTTTCTAAAGACCCAGAAACTGGCGAAAAGGCCTATAGTATTTTTAAGGAAGACAATAAAATGATCTATGTAATTGCTCAAAATTACATCATGGGTTATGATTTTGGCAAATTTCAGCAAAGTGGCCAAAATTTAACGCCCTCAAAAGAAGCGTTAAGTAAATACCAATTGAAACCTACTGGGCAAACACAAACAGTGGCAGGTTATTTATGTAAGGAACTGGTTGGCAAAACTGATGATGGAGGTACTCTCAAACTATATGTAAGTTATGCCATAAAATCTGGAAGTAATGTGATGCCGGGTGCAAGGTATAAGGAAAGTGAAAAGGCATTTTACCAAAAGTTTTATGGTAGCGGAGAACTTGGGATGTTTTTAAAAGCGGTAACAATTGATAAGGACGGAACCACAACTATTACCGCAACAAAAGTTCAAAAAAATCCACCTAAAAAAGTGATAGACACAAAAAATTACGAATATATGAACGCATCAGAAATGATGAATATTCAAAAACCTAAAAACTAATCTTTAAAAAACATGAAAAAATTAATCTATACATTATCTGCATTAACGTTAATGTTAACTGCTGATGCAAAAGCTCAAAGTATCTTGGGTTCTATAAAAGTAAAAGAGCAGTCAAAATTAGAAATCATTGCAGAAAACAACAATGTAATTAACCTTTATGCTGCTTTCAGAGAAAACAAATACCCTATTTTATTCAGTTTTAATGCATCAGATATTCCTCTTAATTCTGATAAAAAAGAAGTGGTGATGATCCAATTCTTCACTACTCTTAAAAAAGATGGAAAAGTGATTGGCACCATAGAAAGAAGCCCAATGCCTTTTTTTCCCGGTGACATGTTTATGCCAGTAGAATGTTTCGATTTTATTCCCATGTTATCAAATACCCAAGACAACAAATTGGGTAAAATTTCTGAAATACCAAAAGGCACTTACCAAATTACCTTAGAGGCAATTGGCAGCGGTGTTAAGAGTGCAATTTCTCCAGTTAATATGCTGATCAAATTTTAAAAGACATGAGGTATCCATTAAAAAATAAAATCTGTTTGTTAGTTTTATTGGGAATTATTTTGGTGGCGTGTAACAACCCAAAAGTTAAGGAAGAAGAACAAGCTTTGTCTGATGTAATTTCTAAGAGTGATGACGGTGGAGATAACCCCTGTTTACTGGCTTACGCCGAGAAATATGATGAACTTTTTACTTTTGATGAAGCTGTAAAAATAACTGGTTTAGCCAAAGCAGATGGAGAAATGGAGTACAACAAAGTGTTACATAACGTAGCTTATCATGATATTTCTTATGAGTGGCCAAGTGATAGAAAAAGAACGGTAAAAGCCGCTGGTATGGAAGTAGAAATTCCGGATAAAAATCAGATTGAGATTTCGGGAATTGAACCTCAAAAATTAGCCTATTTTAAAAATGCTTACAGCTCTAAAACTGAAGCAGAACTTGCCGAAGCAAAGGAAAGCGTAGATAAAACATTAGATGAGGCTTACGAGGGTAAATCTGAAAATGAGAGAGCAAACAAGGCCATGGAAAAAGTTAAAGATATGGGGCAAAGCAAAAAAGATGTAAAAAAAGTTACAGATAATTTAGTTGGAGGCACTTTTTCTCAAATTGCAAAATCTTATTCGCCAGTAGATCACTTAGCAGATGCGGCCAGTTGGAATTCTTTTGAACAATGCCTTTACCTATTAAAAAATGGAGTAAAAGTTAAAATAACGGCTAATTTAAGTGCAGATGCCAATTACAATAAAAACAAAGCTATTGAAATTGCGAAACTGATATTGGCAAAATGTAATTAAATGAATTTTGAAAGCTACGCCTCTGCTAAATATTTAGAGAAATTAATGCTATCTATACTTCTCCATTCCTTCAGCAGGTTTCCAGTCAGATTTTGGCTCATAATAATGCCAAAGCAGGGCTGATAAATTTCTGATGAGCACATAACCTTCATTGGTATTTTCCCAGCTTTGGTCTTTTTGATTTTTTGTAGTGATACAAAAAGCATAGTCTCCGTGTGGTGCATTTACCAAAACTACTTCAGATCGAGAAGCATCTACCGCTCCCTGTTTAGATGCAGCCTGAACGTAGGGCGGTATTTGAGATAACGCTTCTTTATCGTGATAAATCCTAATCATGTTACGGTACATTCTTTCACTGGCTGCCGGACTTACCGCTTCTCCATTTCTGATTTTTATGATCAGTTGTGCCATCTCTTTAGGTGAAGTCATGCCCCAGCCGTATTGTTTCCAAAAATCAGATCTTCCTGCTGTACGGCTGTTCATTCTGGTAGCAGAAAAACCATTTTCTTCCAGCCATTGGTTAATCTTTTCTCCACTCACCAATTGTTGCAACCATAAACTAGCGGTGTTGTCACTAGTGGTGATGCTCAGCATCTGCACTTTACTTAATGCTATTTTCTCTCCATCTTTAAAAGAACCTAAAATATCACCGGTTCCATAAAGTAAGCTGTCTTTATAAACCAAGTCGGTATTATAATCTAAATTCCCTTTTTCAATCTCGCTAAATATACCGCACATGATAGGTACTTTTATCATGCTTGCAGTAGGGAAAAGGCTATCCGAATTTACTGAAGCAGTTTTTCCATTCTTTAAATTTTGAACATAAATACCAACCTCTCCGTTAAAGCCTTTTACCAGTTCGTCCAGTTTTTTTTGTAATTTTTTATCTGAGCGTTGGGAGAAAACGGCAATATTGGATAAAACCAACAGTAACAGCAGTAAAATCTTTTTCATATTGTTAGGGCTTGCTCTAATTTTGGCTAAATTTACAAATTGTTTTTTATCGCTGTTAATGAATTTGCTGAGGTTACTGCTGTTCCCCATTTCCTTAATTTATCTACTAGTTACTTGGCTAAGGAATCTGCTTTACAATTGGGGGATATTTAAAAGTAAAACATTTGCTGTTCCCATCATCAGCGTGGGTAATTTAGAAGTTGGAGGGTCTGGCAAAACACCTTTAGTGGAATACCTTATTCAATTGTTAAAGCAGGAATTTAAACTGGCTACTTTAAGCAGAGGTTACGGGCGTAAAACAAAAGGTTTTAGGTGGGTTAAACCCGATGAAAATTACCTGCAAAGTGGCGACGAACCTCAACAGCTCAAACAAAAATTTCCAGACATTTCAGTAGCTGTTTGTGAAGACCGCGTTTTAGGTATTGAGGAAATAGAAAAGGATCATCAGCTGATTTTGATGGATGATGCCTATCAGCACAGAGCCGTAAAGCCAGGTTTAAGTATTTTGCTGTTTGATTATCATCAACTCCAAAAACAAAAATTTTTATTGCCTGCCGGGAATTACCGTGAAGCTTTTAACGGCAAAAAAAGAGCAAATATTTTTATGGTGACCAAATGTCCCAAAGAGATTTCTGATAAGGAAAAGTTAAAACGTATTTTAAAACCTTTAAATGAGCAGCTTGTTTTTTTTACAACCATAGGGTATGGTGAACAATTGCCTCATGTTTTTAAAAAGGAATATTTAGCAATTAATGAGATTAACAAAGACACTCATGTACTCTTGCTTACCGGCATTGCAAAGTCATTACCTTTATTACAACATCTTAAAAGCTATACCCAGCATATTATTCATCATGCTTATCCAGATCATCATCAGTTTAGCCAAAAAAATATGCTTAAACTTGTACACGATTTCGCTCAGCTAAAAACAGAAAATAAATTCATCATTACAACACAGAAAGATGCTGTACGTTTAAAGGCTGATGAATTCAAAAACCTTTTAATGGATATGCCCGTTTATGAATGGCCCATTAAGGTGAAATTTGAGGAAAACAGAAAAGAAGAATTTGATCATTTAATCAAAAAATATGCTCGCCAATATTAGAGAGTCAGTAGAATTTATTCAGCATAGAATTGGAGATTTTAAACCTGAAATAGGAATTATTTTAGGGACAGGCTTAGGTGCTTTAGTGTCAGAAATAGAGGTTGAACATCAATTGATGTATTCCAATATCCCTAATTTCCCAATCTCTACCCTTGAATTCCATTCTGGAAAGTTGATTTTTGGGACATTATCAGGAAAAAAGGTAGTGGCTATGCAGGGCAGGCTGCACTATTATGAAGGTTATGATATGAAACAGATTACCTTCCCTGTGCGAGTGCTGAAAATGTTAGGGATAGCAAAACTTTTTGTATCAAACGCCAGTGGTGCTTTAAATCCCGACTTTAGAAAAGGGGATTTGATGATCATTGAAGATCATATCAATTTACAGCCTCATAACCCTTTGATAGGGACCAATTATGAAGAATTAGGTCCAAGATTCCCAGATATGAGCGCACCTTATGATGCGGTGATGATTGAAAAAGGGCTAAAGATTGCCAAAGAAAAAAATATTACCTGTCATAAAGGGGTGTATGTTTCTGTAACCGGTCCTAATCTGGAAACAAAAGCAGAATACCGATTTTTAAGAATTATTGGTGCTGATGCAGTAGGCATGAGTACAGTGCCGGAAGTAATTGTAGCAAATCACATGAGCTTGCCCGTATTTGCGATATCAGTTTTAACTGATGAAGGTTTCCCTGAAACTTTGCAACCTGTCTCCGTAGAGCAAATTATTAAGATTGCTGCAGAGTCAGAACCTTTGATGACCACTATTTTAAAAGAGCTGATCTTGCAACTGTAACTTTGAAAAAAAACTGTTTACTTTTCCTATTGATCTTGATTGGCTGTGGTGCATTTGCGCAACGCGATACTAGGCGATTGCCTCCTGAGCGGGAAGAAGGAACTGCTAATTCTACTAATAATGAGGGGGAAAATATTGATTCTTTAAGGGCGAAACTGGAAAATAATAAGGATTCTATTATTTATACCTCTAAATTCATCAAATACACCAAAGAGGAATTTTTGAGAGACAGTACCCGTCTGTTTCCAATTGACACCTCCACCAACAATTTCCATCGTTATAGAGTGATTGACCAGCCGGAACACCCCACCATGAATTTGGGTTTAAATGGCTTGTCTTACCGTGATCTACTTTTTGAGCCTGCCAAAACCATCGGTTTTGATGCTGGTTATCACTATTATGATCGGTACCTATTGAACCCTGATGATGTTTCCTACTATCAGGCCCGCTCACCTTACTCTTACTTGTATTATCAAAACCCTGCTTTTGGCAGAGCAACAGAGCAAATGGTAGAGCTACTACATTCCCAGAATGTAAAGCCCAATTGGAATATCGGCGCAAGCTTTAAGAAAATGGGTTCGAGGTCTTATTACGGCTCGCCCGCTCAAAAGTCAGATCGTTTGGTGGTCAACCACCTCAATGCTTCGGTATGGAACTGGTACGAATCAAAAAACAAACGTTACACTTTATTGGGCAATGCAACTTTCAATAATTTAAAAGGTTATGAAAGCGGTGCTATTCTTAACGATTCTGTTTTTACCGCACCAACCAATATACAGCCAGAATATGAGAAAGTAAGGTTAAACACCGCCAAACACAATTGGCAGAACAATAGCATTTACATTAAACAGTTTTACAATATAGGAAAGCAAAAGACCATTGATAGCAATGCTACGGTTTTACCCACGCAAAGGGTGAGTTATAAATTCCTTTACAATAAACAGAATTATTATTTTACAGATGATGGCGGGCAGGATGCGCTAAGTGGATTGTTAAACAACTATTACATCTACCGGGATTCTTCCAGAACGTCTGATACTACGTCTATCACTCATTTACAGAATGAATTCAATTACAGTTTCTATCTAAGAGGGAAAAGCCTTTCTTTTTTACGTAATGAGCTGAAGGTAAATGTTGGAATACAGCATGACTTTTATAAGTATCAGCAGTTTACTTTTAAAACAAATTTTCAGAATGTTACCCTTAAAGGGGATGCAGATTATAGCTTTAATGACAAAGCAACTTTAAACCTGAAAGTACAGCAGATTATTCAAGGCAGAAACTTTGGGGATTTTCTGTACGAAGCCTCCTCAGAGATTAAGCTGAGCAATAAAGTAGGAAGCGTGATTTTGGAAGCGTATACCCAGAATCAAAGTCCGGCTATGATTTATGACCGGCAGTTAAGTAATCATTACATCTGGAACAACAATTTCGAAAAGACTAAAACACAGCACCTCGGTTTTTCTTACGTGAACCCAAAGTATAGTTTTAAAGCTAAAGCCGAATATTTTTTAGTTGGCAATCAACTATACTTTAATCAGGGAACTGATGGTGATGCAACTCCTGCGCAGTTTGGGAGCAATATCAACCTCTTAAAATTGAGCTTGAATAAAGATTTTCATTTCGGGAAATTCACTTTCCAGAATTATTTAGTGTACCAAAAAACCGATTTTGAAACTGTTTTGCGTACCCCGGAAATCTATTCTTTCCACAGCTTGTTCCTCCATTTAGAATTCTTCAAAGTTTTAAAAACTGAATTCGGGTTTGATGTAAGGTACTTCAGCAAATATACCGCACCTTCTTATGCACCAGCAATCGGGCAGTTTTATAATGCCGGAACGCCAAGTTTTGATACCAATCCTATTTTAGATGTTTGGGCCCGCACCAATTGGAAAAGAGCCAATCTTTTTATCAGGTATGATTATGCCAATCAAGGCTTATTTGGTAAAGGTTATTATACCGTAAATCATTATCCAATGCCTTATGCTTTGGCTAAGTTTGGGCTGAGCTGGCGGTTTTACGATTAGATTTTAGGGAAGTCGGAGGACGGAGGTCAGAATTGGGAAGTCGGAGGTCGGAAGACGGAAGTCTGTGATTTTTTTATTA
Source organism: Pelobium sp. (assembly GCA_039918235.1). GTDB lineage: Bacteria > Bacteroidota > Bacteroidia > Sphingobacteriales > Sphingobacteriaceae > Pseudopedobacter. The sequence goes on along the minus strand of JBDSHZ010000051.1, from coordinate 7,782 downwards.
GCAGGGTCTCTTGTAATTGAACCTTTGTTCCTTTAAGCTTTCTGCATTTTGCTTTTAGCATTATATAAACTATTCATCCTGTAAATAATAACTGGCTTCTAAAAATTTCTTAATCATTCCTTCTCCGTTTTTGTTTGGTTTCAATTCTTTAATTATTCCAGCAATTTTTAGGGGTTGCTGTGGCAATTTTGTTTCTCCTTTGGCATGTGCTATAAAAAAACTTTCTCCATTTTTTTCATCCATTAACTCGTAAACTTCATATTTATCCATGATCGGAATCATCATCATGCTCATGACATTTCCGGCCATAATGGGCATGATGATAAAACCTTTGAATTCATTTTTGGCATCGATAAGTTTGGGGATTCCGTTTATGATGGCGTTGGCGTCTATTTTTCCTTTTTCTTCAGCTTCACACGGCAAAAGAATTTGTGGCTTATATTTTTCGTAGCTCAACCTTAATTCAGGCGTCAGCTTTTCTAGTAGAATACATTTCATGCCATGAGAAAGTTTCGCTAAAGAAAGCTCCAGATAAAGCACCATTTTTTGTTTATCGCTAGAAGCACCTATTACTTTCCCTACTTCAGCAGGGCTAATCACCCGGTTGTTGGCTTTGGCAAGTAAATTATAAAACCTACCGCCATTGTCTAGCGAAAGCATGGCCTGCTCCATGTCTTCATAGGCTTCAATCTTTTTCATGGTCAAATATAAAAATCTTTAGCTTTATTCAGACTTGAGCTTTCAGCTTTCAACCTTGAGCTTATAGTTTCAATAAGTATCTCCTATAAAAAAGATATAAAATTTGCATCATGCCTCATACATTTGATTTTATATACAGCTTTTTTGTAAATTCATAGCTTTTATGTTAGTCATCTGAAATCCCTAGTTATTTTGATTAAGTTATTTGTTAACTTCCTGTTTATTTTATTTTCTACAGCTGGTTTTGCTCAAAAAGTAAATCAATTAGCTGATCAAAATGAAGAAGTTAAATTTTCTGTACTAAAAGATCATAAGTTTTCAATCCATGACGTTGTAAATAGCCCTGGTTTGCATTTTAAAGAAACAGATTCTTTAATTGGCGCAACAGCCTACTGGCTTAAGGTTATTGCACATAATCCATCAGATGATGTGAAAAACTACACCTTAACGGTGAAACCAAATTTAGCCACCACATTCTATTACTTTGATTCTTCAAGTGAAAAATGGATGGCTAATAGCTCTATTCTACAAAATATTCAAAAACCATGGTTATTAGGTGTTCACTATTTTAAGATCAAAAACCAAACTATTGATACATTTTATATATGGGTCAATGTAAATACGCCCAATATTGTAAATGATAAGTTTAAGGCAAGCATAATAATCTCATCCAAGGAAAAATTAGATGCTGTAGACGATAACATCAAATTTGCACTTTGGATTGGGTTAACGGTTTTAGGTTTGTTTTTTTTAAATAACCTATACATTTATCTCTTCTTTAAAGACCGATCAGTATTCTACTATTTAATCATTCAATTGGGTGGAATGGTTTATTTAACCTCCTACTGGTATTTTTTCAGAATCCCCAATCCAGTTCTCAGTTATATCTTAGAAAATGAGGTGATTACTTACAATATAAATAACCTGCTTACACATATTTCTATTGTAATCATATTTTATGCTTTTATGCAACTCGTAAGAAATTATCTTAATACCCCTAAATACCTTCCTGTAGAAGATAAACTTATTAAATACCTTGTGGGAACTTACATCATTTTAAGTTTTATTAATATAATCATTAATGTTTCAGGCTTTTGCATGGATTTTTATACAATAGTATATGATAATGTTTACTGCGGTGTAATAATTTTTTTCATACTCTTTATTTGTATCAGAGCAGCATTTAAAAAGGTTCCACTTTCTCTTCCTTTTCTGTTGGCAAATTTATTACCCTTACTATTTATGTTATGTATTCCAATATTTCATGTAGTTGTATCCACACAAAGTCAGTATGATCAATTTTTACCTGTTTCGGTTGTTATTGCACAGGCACTGGGTTTTTCTATTGCCTTAATAACCCGTACACGTTCTATAATGAAAGATTTAAATGCCAAAGAAATAGAAAGACGTGACTTGGAGTTCGGATTAAAAGAAATTGGCTATTTAAAAAAGCTTAGAGAACATGAACTAGATGAGGTGAACGTAGCAATTATTTTGGAAAAGGAAAGAAATGAACTTTTGCAGGGGCGATTGGAACTTAACCAACGTGAACTGGCCTCATCTGCTTTAAACATGGTTCAAAAAGGGGAGTTGCTAGCCTTCTTAAAAGAACAATTGCAAAAGCTAAATTGGATGGATCGTTACCATACCAGAAAGAACTTACTCGAAATTAATAAGGTAATAGAAAGTAATGTGCAACTGGATAATGATTGGAATAATTTTAGAATTCATTTCGAGCATGTACATCCTGATTTTTTCAAAGAGCTGAAGCAATCACATTCAAATCTCACACCCAGAGAAATAAGATTACATACCTATTTTCATATGAAGCTTAGCCATAAAGAAATTGCAACGCTTTTGGATATAGACCCAGCCAGTGTAAGAAGAGCCAAAACAAGGCTATACAAGAAAATGGCTACTCCCATTTCTGAAGATTAATCCAGTAGGAATTAATTTCCCTTTCAGTATCCTATTCAGGTATTTTTATTTACAGTATATCTTGTTCTTTGAGACTCAAATCTACAAGATTAACATTCAGGTATTTTTAAAATAAAACACTTATTTACAGGTAGTTAAATTTAACGTCTACGCTTTGTCTACGTGGCAGTTTAGTCAGTTTAAGTTTTATTGTCATCCTTTGTATTCAATAACATTCTTACGTTTTCAATTACTTTTTGCCACACTTAAGCATTCACAATTAATTTTAATTATTAAGTCATTTAGATGCCTAAAATTTCGCTCCTCTCTCAAAAGCTTTTATTCCCGTTTTTTTATACCTCCAAATTCGGTATGAAGTGGAATCATTATTTCTTCATATTGTTGGTTTTTTGTTCAGTGAATGCTTCTGCACAATTGTATGTTACCTATCCAACTGGGACCAATACATTTACAGTTGGCACTCCAGCAACTTCTGTAGTTCCGAGTAAAGCGGGTGTGCCGAACTACGGTTATACTTCCATAGGCAGCAGGCTGGATGTAAGCCCAGATTTTCTGGACTACCCCTCTGGCATAGCCTCCTCCCAGGATGGAGTGATGTATGTAGCAACAACTCCATCAACTGGTGTCATTCGTAAATTTACACCTACTGGAATGGTACCCAGTAACGATCCCAGAACTGGTCCTTATACCACCAAGGGGTCGGGTTTTCTTTCTCCCTGTCAAATTGCAACAGACGGAACCTATATTTATGTTGCGGATTATGGAGTCGGATTGAAAAGAATAAATATTATCGCAAATACTACCGCTACGTATGGCACAGGAATCACCAAGGCAATCTCAGTAGCACTTACTAAAAAGGGGGAATTGTTTGTTGGTCAGGATGGAGGAGTGGTAAAAAAGATAAGTGCCAATGGCGCAACTACTACAGTTTTCGGGCCTACTTTTAAAAGACCATACGGAATTACAGTTGATAATGTTGGAAACGTTTTCGTTTCAGATGTACTCGATAAAACCATCACAAAATTAAGTCCTTTCGGGGCACTTTTAGAAACCTTTACTGGTTTTACCGCACCCATGGGACTCACCATGGATAATGCGGGTAATTTGGTTATCGCCGATGATAGAAGTGTTAAGATTTTATCTCCGGGCAGTATCAGTGGGGCGGTTGCTACCACATTGGTAACCAGAGCTGTGGGTGCAACCTATTTTGGTGTTGCGGTTGATGCACAAGGCCTTATTTATGGTACGGATGATGTGCTTAGCAATTTAACTTATTTGGTACCGAAGGGGGGGCTTTTTATTACCCCTGCTTTGCCAGCAGGTTTAACCTTCGATTATAATTCGGGCGCTATTGCAGGCACACCTTTAGAAGGAAGTGCAGAAAAGATTTACACAGTATATGGTTATGATGCTAACAATACAAGGGTTTCTGGCGAAGTAACCATTAAAGTTGTATCTGGGAATGCAGATTTGGCGGCCATCAGCACCAATGTAGGAACTCTGAGTCCTACGTTTGACAAAGACGTGTTGGAATATAACACCAGTGTTGCCAATACAAGTATCACCATCACGCCTACTTTAAGTGATCAATCCGCAACGGTAACAGTAAATGGAAATGCCACTGTTTCTGGTGTAGCTTCGGTCAATATCAACCTTATTGAAGGGCTTAATAACATACCCGTGGTGGTAACAGCCAGCGACGGTACAGTGAAAAATTATGCAATAAAATTTACCCGAACAATAGGGCTTAGTAGTTATACGGTTAGCAGTGGTACGTTGAGCCCTGTGTTTGATCCAAATACTTATGCCTATACCGCAACGGTTCAGCCGGCAATTTCATCCATTACCATTACCCCGGTTGCCAATGACGCTAATTATACTGTTAAGGTGAACAATATTGACATCACAAATGCTAACCTGGATGCAAATATAATTTTGAATGATGGTTCAAATACCATCACCACAGTGGTAAGCTCTGTTGATGGATTAACAAGCACTACCTATACGTCCACCATCAAAAAGTTAATTGCTCAAACGATTACTTTCCCCGCATTAGGCAGTAAAGCTACTGGGATAGCAGATTTTGCACCAGCTACAACAGATTCAGGATTGCCCATTAGCTATTCCAGCTCCAGTACCTCAAAAGCTTCTATTGTAAGTGGTAAGGTGCATTTGGTTAGCGCAGGGAGTGTGAATATCACCGCTTCGCAAGCAGGAAATACCGATTATGCGGCGGCCACACCTGTGGTGCAGGCAATGACCATTACAAAAGGTGCCGGTACCATTACTTTTGCAGCATTAACTGATAAATTGGTTGGTGATGCAAATTATGCTCCAGGTGCAACCAGTACCAATACAGTTACCAGCATCACCTACGGCAGTAGCAACACAGCAGTGGCTACCGTTACCGGTAGTGGTGGAAGTGCAAGAATTAATATAAAAGGGGCAGGTACTACAAACATTACTGCCTCCCAAGTTGCATCAACCAACTACCTTGCTTCTGCTGCTGTCATACAGCCCTTAATCGTAAAAAATTCGGCAACAATTACTTTAAGCGGATTAACTACTGTTTATGATGGTACGGCAAAAGCTGCTACAGCAACTACACAACCCATAGATTTGACGGGACTGACTGTGACCTATGACGGGAGTGCTACTGCACCAACGGTAGCCGGGTCTTATGCGGTAACAGCAACTTTAACGAATACCGATTATGCTGCAACACCCGCTACCGGTACGCTGGTTATTTCCAAAGCAACAGCAACCATCACCCTTGCCGATCTGTTACAGAATTTTGATGGTACGGCAAAACCTGTTACAGTTACTACAGACCCGGCCTCATTAACGGGGTTAACGGTAACCTATGACGGAAATGCTACGGTACCGACAGCCATTGGCACCTATGCGGTAACTGCTTCGTTGAATCACAACAATTATACGGCAACCACAGCTACCGGAAATCTAGAAATTAAAAAATTCCCTCCAACGCTCAGTAGTGTTTCCATTAGTTCCAGCAATAGCAATACCACCCGGGCATGTATTGGCGATGTAATTACGCTGGTTTTTACTGCAAATGAAAACATACCTACTCCAGTAGTTACCATCGCCGGCGAAACAGCAGTGGTAACTAGGCTAACCGGCAATAATTGGAGCGCAGCTTATACCATGCAGGCAACTGATACACAGGGAACCATTCCATTTAACATCAGCTTTACCGACATGAGTGGTATTGCCGCAACGGCGGTAACTGCCGGAACGGGAGCGGTGCTATTTGATACCACATCACCCACATTGAGCGCTGTTTCTATTGTCTCAAACAATGCTACCACCACATTGGCGAAAGCAGGTGATGAGATTACTTTATTGTTCACAGCTGATGAAACAATACAAACACCTGTAGTGAAAATTCTTTCTAAAACGGCAACTGTTACCCATGTTACGGGCAACGATTGGAAAGCTACCTATATTGTATTGAGCAATGACCGTACAGGCACCGTTACTTTTAGTATAGATGTTAAAGATTTGACCGGCAATGCTGGCAACAGGGTATCTAGAGGGAGTGGAAGCGTTGAAACAGACCTTACGGCACCGTCTGTCAACACTGCATTTATGCTGTCAAACGGTACGGCACAAGCATACGCAAAAATTGGTGATGTAGTAACGCTGTCGATCTACTTCAGTGAAGTTGTTGGTACGCCCATTGTAACGATCGCCAATAATCCAATAGTTGCTGTAAATACTTCCTTTAATACATGGAAGGTCGCCTATACCGTCACCGACCAGGACAGCCAGGGACTTTTAGCTTTTAACGTTGCCTATAAAGACCTTGCCGGCAATCCCGGGACTGATTTGAACAGCCTTTCAGAAAATTGGGTGACTGTTGATAAAATTGTGCCACCCACACCACAGACACTTACGGGTATTTTTTCAGACAACGTTATTAAACTTGATTGGTTGCCAGTTGCAGCATCAGATCTTCTGGCTTACAGGGTATTTTACGGAACCTCAGACCATCCAACTGCGTTACTTGGCGATGTTCATCCTTCAGGTACGAATTATACTTTTACCAACTATACACCAGGCGAAAAGTATTATTTTACAGTTGCTGCGGTAGATATTGCAGGCAATGTGAGCCCAGCTTCTATGAGTACTTATATAGACACGCAACTCGATCAGACCTTCTCCTTTGATGCGCCTCAAAATATTGTGTATGGTTCTATTGCTGCTTTTGAAGTTGGACAGCGCATCTCTTCTGGTGGACTAGATGTTGTTTATGTAGCAGAAGATCCTACGGTTATTTCTATTACCGGAAACGTTGCCACCATTTTAAAGGCAGGCAGTACTAAAGTTACCGCCACCCAGCCCGGCAACAACAACTACTTTGCTGCACCAACTATTGAGCAAATTGTTACCGTAGAAAAGCAACCCATCACCATATTAGGTCCTACTATTCAGCGCAGATATGGAGATGTACTTCCATTTACCGTGACTGGTTTTGTTGATGGTCTGCTCATTGATCCGATTACTATCAACGTTACAAGCGAAGGATTGGATCCTTTAACGCCAGTGGGGCAATACCCAATTGTTGCCACACTTAATGATCCTGATAACAAGTTGGGGAATTATATAGTAACCAATACTGGAGGAATGATCACGATAGACAAAAGGCAGATTTCTGTTAAGGCGAGCAATCTATCTAAAGAATATGGGGCAACAGACCAAGTTTTATCCTATACCTTTCAACCCGCACTTGTTGGGGTAGATAAATTTACTGGAGTATTAAAACGAACCGCAGGAGAACTTCCAGGAACTTATAATATTAGTCAGGGTACTTTGGCACTAGATAGTAATTATACCATTAATTATACTGCAGGGGATTTTTCGGTCATTCCTGCGCCATTGACCATCACGGCAGCTAGTAAAACAAAATTTGCGGGTGCTACCAATCCTGTCTTTACGGCAAGCTACAGTGGCTTTGTGAATTCGGAAACTGCCGCAAACCTGGGTACTCTACCTACGTTCACTACCACGGCAACAGCTTCATCGCCTGCCGGCACCTATCCGGTCATGGCCAGCGGGGCAGTGGCAAACAACTACAGCATCAGCTATGTTCCGGGCATCCTGACCGTGACCGGCGGGGCACCG
>JBDSHZ010000050.1:0-6481 GCA_039918235.1 Pelobium sp. | reverse complement strand
CAATTGCACCAGTACCACCCTTTACGGTTAGTATTCCTGCAACTTTTAAAATCACATCTTTTGGGGCTGTCCAGCCAGAAAGTTTTCCGGTTAATTTTATACCTATTAATTTAGGAAATTTTAATTCCCAAGCTAAACCTGCCATTACATCGCAGGCATCTGCACCACCCACACCAATCGCCAACATTCCTAAACCACCAGCATTTACCGTATGTGAATCGGTACCAATCATCAGTCCACCAGGAAATGCATAGTTTTCTAAAACCACTTGGTGGATAATACCTGCTCCTGGTTTCCAGAAACCGATACCATATTTATTAGATACAGAACCTAAGAAATCAAAAACTTCTTTACTTTCTGTATTCGCTTTATCTAAATCCGTCTCGGCGCCAACTTTAGCCTGGATCAAGTGGTCACAATGTGCTGTAGAAGGAACGGCAACTTTAGGACGACCGGCTTGCATAAACTGCAATAAAGCCATTTGTGCCGTTGCATCCTGCATTGCTACTCTATCCGGAGCAAAATCAACGTAATCTACTCCTCTTTTATAAGCCTGGTTTGCGTCTGCATCCCAAATATGGGCATAAAGAATTTTTTCTGTTAAAGTAAGTGGTTTGCCAACTGATTTACGGGCAGCTTCTACTTTGCTTCCAAATCCGGCGTAAACCTTTTTGATCATGTCTAAATCAAATGCCATTTTTTATGATTTTTCGGTTTTTATTTAAAATTTCTATTGAAAGGCTAATTTAGGAAAAAATGATTTCTCCTGCGCTAATATTAATGTAAAGTATTTATTTATTGTAAGGACCTGAGTTTAAATCAGGAAGTTTCCAGTTTAAGGTTTGAGTGTGTTAAGTTTAGAGATTAGTGGGAACGTTTTATTGGAATGTTTTATTGGAATGTTTCACGCAAAGAAAAATAAGAAGCGCAAAGTCCGCTAAGCTAAACCTAAATCTCTTTGCGCTCTTTGCGGAAAATCTCTGCGCCCTTTGCGTGAACTATTTCTTAACCTACAAAGTCTCAAATCTGTATCCTTCTTTCTGCCATTTATCTAACGCCCTCGGCAAAACATATTCTAACCTTTCCCATGCTTTTAAACTATCGTGAAAAACAACTATAGCGCCATTTTCCGTATGCTTTAGAACATTTTTTAAACATTTTTCAGGAGAAAGTTTGGTATCGAAATCTCCACTGAGCACATCCCACATTATAATAGAGATTGGAGAAGTAAGATTTGAGACTTGAGATTTGGCATATTCTGACTTCTGACTTCCGACTTCCGATTTCCTACTTTCGACTCCCGACTCCCGACCAATCATTTTCATCTGCGAACGCTTCATTCTGCCATAAGGTGGCCTAAATAGATTTGTTTGTGTTAATTCCTGACATTTCAGATAGTTTGCTAAATAAGTTTCATCTTCCCTATCCCAACCTTTTAGGTGATGATAAGTATGATTTCCAATTGCATGTCCATTTGACTTTATTTGTAAAAATATTTCGTGATGTTTGCTGATATTTTCACCAATGCAAAAAAATGTAGCTTTGGCGTTAAAGTTTTTTAAAGTTTTTATTACCCATGGTGTAACAATAGGGATGGGTCCGTCGTCAAAAGTGAGAAAGATAACCTTATCAGTTCTTGATTTATTCCAAATCAGGCTTTTTGGATAAAGTTTCTTTAAGAGTAACGGAGTTTTTATAAAATACATGCTTTTTAAAAACAAATAATAGATAATTTTAAATCAGAACGAAATTACAGATGATTAATCATAAAATGAGTCAAATTACTTTTAAAAAATTAAGGACCGGTGCTTTAACAGCTTCCTGCCTGTTGCTTTTAGGTTTCAGCAACATTCAAGCACAAGATGTACAAACCATCACCTTAGAGCAAGCGGTAGCTAAAACTTTAGAAAACAATCTTCAGATTAAGCAGGCACAGTTTTCAGCAGCAATTACAGATGAGAACTTGAAACAATCTAAATATGAACTTTATCCTAGTTTAAGTAGCAATTTTTCCGCAAACAAACGTTTCGGATTATATTTTGACCAGACTTCCGGTGCATTAACAAATCAAAGTACCAATACTGCTAGTGGCAACTTATCATCTAATGTCACGTTGTTCAATGGTTTTGCACTTCGGAATCAGATCCTTCAAAATAAGGCCTATCTATCTGCTGATAATAGCAATATAGAAAAAGTAAAAAATGATCTTTCTTTATTGGTAGTCACCACCTATTTACAGGTAGTGAATAACCAAGATTTGATAAAAGCGAGTGAGCAGCAGTTAGAATTATCTAACCAACAGGTGAATGTTGCGCAAAAGAATTTTGATGTTGGAAATAACACTCAGGCAGATTTATCACAGGCTAAAGCACAGGTAGCAAATAACGAATTAAATTTGACCAACTCACAAAATGCTTATGAGCTCGCTATTCTTAATCTTAAACAGCTGATGGAAATGGATCCTGAGCAACAGATTAAAGTGGTATTGCCCGTTTTAGATGACCCCTCTAGCATACAAAGCAAATATTCGGCATACGAAATATATACGCAAGCATTAAAAAATTACCCTGATATTAAATTAGCCGCTTCTACTACCGAAGCTTTTAAATATGGCGTTAAAATAGCCAAAGGGAGTTTATATCCTTCACTAAGTTTTGGCGGACAGCTTTTTGACAGTTATTCCAGTAATGCAAGAGACTTTGTTTCAGGATCAAAATTATCTTTCGCTGATCAGATCAATCAAAATTTTGGACAGGCCATTGGTTTTAACTTATCCATTCCAATTTTCAATAATTACCGTTCTAGATCTTCTTACAACATTTCAAAAATCAGGTATGAAAATGCTAAGGCTACAGAGCAATTATCAAAGAATAATTTAAATAAGATCATCAATCAGGCTGTACAGGACTTGAAATCGTCCATTAAAAGCTATGATGCCACAAAAAGTGCTTTCAATTCCTCTAAAGAAGCTTTTAATGTTATTCAACAACGTTATGATGTGGGCTTAGTGAATGTAATTGAGTTAAATACTTCACAAACAAATTATAACAAGGCTGAATTTGATTTTATACAAGCCAAATACAATGTGATTTTTAGAAGTAAAGTCATTGACTTTTACTTAGGCAATCCATTAACTCTTTAATCAAACCTTAATAATCACCATAAAATAATCATAATAAAATGAATAAGACGCTTAGAAATATACTCATCATTGTTGGAGTATTAGTAGTATTAGCCATTGTTGCCAATAAAATGGGATGGGTAGGTAAAAGTAAAGCTACTCAAGTGGCTGTAAGCAAAGCCGCTCAGAAAGATATTATTGAAACTGTTTCTGCAAGTGGAAAAATACAACCTGAAGTAGAGGTGAAAATAAGTCCTGAAGTTTCGGGAGAAATAGTTGAATTGAATGTTAAAGAAGGTGATGCTGTAAAAAAAGGTCAATTGCTTTGCCGTATAAAACCAGACATTTTAGCGTCAGGTTATGATAGAACGGTAGCTTCTTACAATGCGCAGAAAGCAACTGTAGCCAGTAGTCAGCAACAGTTGATCCAATCAGAAGCAAGTTTCAAAAATATTGAAGCTAAATACCAAAGAACACAAAAGCTTTATAAAGATAAAGTGATTTCTGCTTCAGAGTTTGATGCTTCAAAAGCGGAATATTTATCTGCGAAAGCAAGTTTAGAATCTGCCCGCCAAAGTGTGGTAGGTGCTAAATTTGGATTGCAACAATCTGGTGCTGTGGTAAAAGAAGCAAGCGACAACCTGGCCAGAACAAATATTTATTCTCCTGTTGATGGTGTAGTTTCTAAATTAAACATTGAACAGGGAGAAAGAGTGGTAGGAACTGCTACCATGAGCGGTACAGAAATTATGACCATTGCCAATTTAAACAGCATGGAAGTAAATGTTGATGTAAATGAAAACGATATTAACCGTTTAAGCTTAGGCGATACGGCCATTATTGAAGTTGATGCTTTCTTAGACAAGAAATTTAAAGGTATTGTAACGGAGATTGCAAGTTCTGCAAATGTGGTGGGAACCAGTGCAGATCAGGTCACCAACTTTGCAGTAAAAGTGAGAATCTTAACTGATTCTTATAGCAATTTAAAAAATAAAGGGAATACCAATTCTCCTTTCCGTCCAGGATTATCCGCAACTGTAGATATCCAAACAGAAAAAACAAATGGTTTGGTGGTTCCAATTCAATCGGTAACCATAAGAGAAGAAGAAGCTCCTAAAACTGTAGCAGACGGCCCGAAAAAGGAAGAGGACGATAAGAAAAAAGAAAAAAACAAGCCAAAAGCAAAAGAATATGTTTTTGTAGTAGAGGGAACTAAAGTAAAACAAGTAGAAGTAAAAACAGGTATTCAAGATGATCAAAACATCACCATTATATCTGGTTTAAAAGCTGGACAACAAGTGGTTAGTGCTCCTTACGCGGCCATATCTAAAACTTTAAAAGATAAAATGGAAATAGAAGTAGTAGAAAAGAGCAAACTTTTTACTACCGATCAGAAATAGTAATTCCCATATAATTGATTAATTTGTTCCGATCTGTTTTAGACAGATTGGAATTTTTTTGTTTAAAATTCATCTTTTTAAACAAAAGCTCCTAAATTTAAAATTCATTAAAAATTAATATGCAGAGTGAGCTGAATAAGATAGCCATTGTTGGAGGAGGTAGTTGGGCAACCGCTATTGTGAAAATATTAAGTGACAATCTTTTAGAAAAAGAGATTTTTTGGTGGATGCGTGACGAAGCTGCGGTGGCACACATCTGTAAGTATAAACACAACCCAAATTATCTTTCTTCGGTAGAGATAAAGGTTAAACCCGAATATGTATTTACTGATATTAAAGAAGCCATTAAGGGTGCAGATATTGTTTTGTTAAACATCCCGGCTGCATTTTTAAAACAAGCTTTTGAACCTATTACTGCCGAAGATTTAAAGGGGAAAAAAATCGTTTCTGCCATAAAAGGCATTGTTCCTGATGAAAATCAGATCATCGGTGAATTTATGCATGATAAATACCAGATTCCTTTTGAAGATATTGTGGTCATCAGCGGACCATGCCATGCAGAAGAAGTAGCATTAGAGAAGTTGAGTTACCTCACCATTGCGTGTCAGAATTTAGATCTTGCCTGCCATTTCTCTAAAATGATCAATACCCGCTACATCAAAACCAATATCTCTGATGATATTTACGGAACAGAATATAGCGCTGTGTTAAAAAATATTTATGCGGTTGCCAGTGGAATTTGCCATGGCGTAGGTTTTGGAGATAATTTTCAGGCGGTATTGATTTCAAATGCGATTAGAGAAATGAAGCGTTTTGTTGATGCCATTCATCCCATCAACCGCGACATTAAAGAATCGGCTTATTTAGGAGATTTGCTGGTTACTGCCTATTCTCAATTTAGCCGTAACCGTACTTTCGGAAATATGGTTGGTAAAGGATATACGGTAAAATCGGCACAATTGGAAATGAACATGGTTGCAGAAGGTTATTATGCCGTAAACTGCATCCATCAGATCAATAAGCAATACAAAGTAAATATGCCCATTGCAAGGGCTGTATATGCTATATTATATGAAAAACATTCTCCTCATATTGAAATGAAATTGTTATCTGAGGAGTTGAATTGATTTTGTGAAATCAGGGATAAATAAATTATAATTTACTCACTAATTTATCATCCTTAAATATGCCTCGTATTTTACTGCAATCTTTTAAAAATTTGTTAAATAATCCGGATAGCAATGACCACTTTTTTGTCTCTTAGGATTTGGGTGGAGAACAAAAAATATAATGGATAAATTGGTTAACTGGAAGTTATTAAATACTAACTCTCAATTCTAAAAAAACAAAAAAGGGCTTCAAATAAATTTGAAACCCTCTTAAATTAAATAAACAATTACAATTATCTATCTCCGCGACGTCCGCCTCCGCCATATCCACCTCTACTACCGCCGCCATCTTTTTTATCTTCTCTGCGTTTACCTGAGAAATCTTTGAATCCACCACCACTACTACTTCCACCTGTTCTCTCTCTGCTTCCGCCACCGCTACTTCTTCGCTCTCCGCCACCGTAGCCACCGCCACCACTGCTTCTTTCTCTGCCACCGCTTCTTCTTTCTCCACCGCCGTAACCGCCTCCACTTCTTCTTTCTCCTCCGCCACGTCTTTCGCCACCTTCAGATCCGCCAGTAGGCGCATCTCCAGAAACTTCAATTCTTACATCACGTCCGTGGAAATCAATTGGTTTGAATGCTTCAGTTACTTTCTCTACAAATTCGGTTTCTACTTCAAAGAAAGAGAAAACACCTTTCATATCAATTTTACCAACCGATCTTCCAGTAATCCCTGTATTGTTACAGATGTAACCCAACAGATCTCCTCTGGTAAAATCATCTACTGCACCAAGGTTGATGAACAAACGGGTGAAACCGGCACTTGTACCACGACTTCTTTCTCCGCG
>JBDSHZ010000049.1:0-6910 GCA_039918235.1 Pelobium sp. | reverse complement strand
GTAGAAACTTGGTTGGAAGGAAAGCCAGTGTATCTGATTGAAGATGGAGAGTTCTCTATTGAAAACTTTGGAAAAGAATCCTTGGCACAGGATGAGTTTTTTGCTGAATTAAGGATAAGGAATGTTACTCACTTAGGTCAGGTTAACCTAGCAATATTAGAAACCAGCGGTCAGATTAGTATTTTCTTTAAAGAAGATAAAAATGTAAAATATGGCTTGCCCATATTACCTCACACTTTTTCTGATAAAAAGAATCAATTGATCAAAGGAAAAAATTATGCCTGTTCTTTTTGTGGGAATATGCAGCATACCTCCACAAATCATAAAGTGCTCACCTGTAAAAAATGTAAGCATCAGGAATGGGTTGAAGCAATTAATGAATTAAGAATCACCTAAGATTTTTTTATAGGGCGGGAAATTTTTAAGATCCAGATACCTTATTTTTATAGGATAATTTCAATTTAGGATAAATTATTTAGGTTCAATGGTTTTTATTAATTTTAGCAGCTGATCTCCCCAATTAGGAGATGAAAATAAAAAATCTAGTTGATCGCCACAGATGTCTAAAATTTCAACGATAAAAGATATTGCAGACGCATTAAAAGTATCTACTTCTACTGTTTCGAGGGCATTAAGGGACAGTCATGAAATAAGCCAGAAAACCAAAGACAAGGTTTTAAAATATGCGAAGGAAGTAAACTTTACACACAACGCTTTTGCAGTTTCTTTAAAAATGGGCAGGAGCAATTCTATCGGCGTACTGATTTGCGATGTTACCAATCCGTTTATTGCCCAATTGATAGACGGAATAGAATCGGTGGCCAACCAAACAGATTACCATATCATGATTAGTCAAAGCCATGATGAGCATGAGCGTGAATTAAACAGTTTAGCCAATTTAATGCAAAAATCTATAGATGGCTTAATTATCTCGGTTGCAGGAAAATCTAAAAACCACCAACACCTCTCAGATTTGCAAGAAAAAGGCTTTCCCTTGGTTTTTGTTGATAGGGTGGTAAAGTCTATCAAAGCGCCCAAAATCACTTCAAATAATTATGAAGCTTCTTTTCAGGCCACAGAATTTTTGATAAAAAAGGGCTGTAAAAGAATAGTTCATTTAGGACCCGCAAAGCAATTATATATCGCTCAGGAGCGTAATAGGGGCTACCTTGGTGCTTTAAAGAAGCATCATATTCCAATTGATGAGCGTTACATTAAATATTGTGATTTTGGAGGTAAGAATATTGAAGAATTGGAGAATATTTTAGAAAATTTACTCCAGATGAAAGAAAGACCAGATGCTATTTTTATATCTAGCGATAGGTTAAGTCACCAGTGTTTAATGTACCTGAAAAAAATCAAAAAAGATCAGGAACTTGCATTGGCAGGTTTTTGCAACACTGAATTGGTAGAACTGTTTAGTCCTGAATTTTCATACATCAGACAACCGGGTTTTGAAATGGGAAAGGCATCCATTCAAACATTGATTAATTTAATAGAAGAAAAAAATAATATTGGCGACCTCGAACAGCAGACCTTAACATCTGAGTTTTTTGAATATCCTAAAAACCTCTAACCTTTAAAATTTAAATGAATATTGAGTATAAAATGGTCCCAACCATGAGATGGTATGGTCCTAAAGATCCAGTGAAACTAGCAGATTTGGCGCAAGCAGGTTGTGTGGGAGTAGTGAGCGCACTGCATCAGATTCAAAATGGTGAAGTATGGACTATTGATCAGATTAAAGAAAGACAGGATATCATTGCAAAAGCAGGAATGATTTGGAATGTGGTGGAAAGTGTGCCTGTTTCTGAAGCCATTAAGACTCATACCGGGAACTATTTGAAGCATATAGAAAACTACCAGCAAAGCATTAGAAATTTAGCAACCTGCGGGATCAAAATTGTGACCTATAATTTTATGCCTATCCTAGATTGGACCAGGACAGATTTAGGATATCAACTCTCTAACGGAGCTAAAGCGTTGCGGTTTGAAATGGCGGCATTTATTGCTTTTGATTTGTATATTTTAAAAAGAAAGGGAGCAGAGAAAGATTATACAGAAGCTGAAATAGCCAGAGCAAAAAGCAAATTTTCTGCAATGACTGAGGAAGAAAAAACTGTTTTAGAAAAAAATATTATTGCCGGTTTGCCCGGAAGTGAAGAAAGTTTTACCATAGCCCAGTTTCAGAAAGCCTTAGATACTTATAAAGATATTGATGCAGATAAATTGAGGGCTAATTTAGTAGATTTTTTAAAAGAAGTTATCCCAATAGCTGATGAAGTTGGTGTGAAAATGGTCATCCATCCTGATGACCCACCTTATGCAATTTTAGGATTGCCAAGGGTAGTAAGCACTGCTTCAGATTTTAGGTATTTGGCAACAGCAGTTCCCTCTTTAAATAACGGGATCTGTTTTTGCACAGGTTCTTTAGGTGTTAGAGCAGATAATGATTTAGTTGCCATTTTAAAAGAATTTGGTGAGCGTGTCAACTTTTTACATTTAAGAAGCACCAAAAGAAATGAATTTGGTGATTTTTATGAAGATAACCATTTAGAAGGGGATGTGGATATGTTTATCGTAATAAAGGAAGTGGTGCAATTAATGAGGAAAAGAGGAGAAAGCATGCCAGTAAGACCAGATCATGGGCATCAAATGCTGGATGATCTTCATAAAGTAACCAATCCCGGTTATTCCGGAATTGGGAGATTAAAAGGCCTTGCAGAATTAAGGGGTTTGGAGTTTGCGATTCAGCATTCCATTTAGAATGAAATAGGATAAAACACAAAAGGAGATCAAACGATCTCCTTTTGTGTTTTAATGGTTGGATAAATCTTAATTCAATTACAGGACGGAACAGGATATGGGTAAATTCTTAAAAGGTTATATTGATGAAGTAAAACCAATATAAACCAAAGGACCTCTTTAAAGTTGATTGATTTTTTCTGAGAAAATCACGCTACAAATAGCCCTTATTTAATAATAAACTCATGTTTGAAAATTCAATTCTCCCAAAAGGGCAACAAAAGAAATGTACATTTTCTTTATTTTCGATTGCTTTTCTGCTGCTTTTATCCTTTCATGCCATGGCCCAATACACGGATAAAGCGAAAGGAAACGATGTAACAGCACCTTTACATTTGTTAAAGCCAAATTATGACATCCCTTATGGAGAAACTAAGCCTGCAGCTATAAAACTAGTTTTAGATAAAGTTTACAATTACTTAGATGCAACTACGCCCATTGCCTTAATTGATAAAAATTCAGGGAAAGAGATTTCAGATTTTTCTAAAGCAGATGAAAATAGTATTTTTAAACAGGGAGATTTTAGATTGATCAGTTATGAATGGGGCGTAGCTTATACAGGAATGTTAGAGGCTAGTGTTGCAACAGGAGATCAAAAATATGCTGATTACACCTTAAAAAGGTTGAAATTTATTAGCGATGTTATAAAAGCGTATAAAACTTACCAGCAATCCCATCCAAATACTGCTTCTCCAGTTCAATCGGTTTTAGAACCAAAAGCATTAGATGATGCAGGCGCTATCGCTGCCGCCATGATTAAATCTCTGAATGCTGGATCAGATAAAATGGCACTAAAACCCATCATTGATAATTACATCAACTACATCATGAATAAGCAGTTCAGGCTGAGTGACGGAACATTAGCCCGCAACCGTCCGCAACCAAATACCCTTTGGTTAGATGATTTATACATGAGTTTGCCTGCCTTAGCACAAATGGGTTTGATGACTGGAGAGGAGAAATATTTTAACGAAGCAGTTAAGCAGTATCAGCAGTTTTATGCAAGAATGTTCAATAAAGAAAAGGGACTTTTTATGCATGGATGGGTGCAGGATATGAATCCTCATCCACAGTTCCATTGGGCAAGAGCAAATGGTTGGGCGTTATTGACTGAAGTAGAATTGTTGGACGCCCTCCCACAAAACCATCCGGGAAGAACCGAAATATTAAATGCCTTTAAAGTTCATGTGGAAGCTTTAGCTTCTCTTCAGGATAAAACTGGTTTCTGGCACCAGCTGATTGATAGAAACGATTCTTATTTGGAAACTTCAGCGACTGCAATTTATACCTATTGTATTTCAAGAGGAATTAATAAAGGATGGTTAGATGCCAAAGCTTATGGCCCAATGGCGCTGTTGGCATGGAACGCAGTGAGTTCAAAAGTAACAGAAAAAGGTCAGGTGGAAGGGACTTGTGTTGGTACAGGTATGGGATTCGATCCGGCATTTTATTATTACCGTCCGGTTAATAATTATGCCGCACATGGTTATGGTCCGGTGCTTCTGGCAGGTGCAGAAATGTACAGATTATTAGAAAAGCATCCTTATGAAATAAATGACAGTTCAGTTCAGATTATAAAATAGATAGGATGCTTAACCTAAATTTTAAACTAAAATTATTGGGCTTATTTTTCAGTTTACTATTTATTATTTCCGCTACAGCGGAAGCAAAAGACACTTATAATATCCGTGATTATGGAGCCAAAGGAGACGGAGAAACTATAGATACAGAGGCCATCAATAATGCAATAATTGCAGCATCAGCAAAAGCAGGTGGGACTGTTTATTTCCCTGCGGGAACTTATGCAAGCTACTCCATCCATCTTAAAAGTAATATCAGCATATACTTAGAGCAAGGTGCAATATTGTTAGCCGCCTCACCAGTGGGAAATATTGGTTATGATGAACCTGAAGCGGGAGCAAATAATAACTATCAGGATTTTGGGCATAGCCACTGGCACAACAGTTTAATTTGGGGCGAAAATCTGGAAAACATTTCCATTTTAGGTCCGGGTACTATCCATGGAAAAGGTTTAACCAGAGGAGGGCCGAGCAGAGCACCTTATGGGAATAAATCAATCGCACTTAAATCATGTAGAAATGTAATCTTGAAGGATTTCAGCATTTTAAACGGAGGTCATTTTGGAATATTGGCTACTGGCGTAGATAATCTCACCATAGATAATTTAAAAATTGACACCAACAGAGATGGGATAGATATTGATGCCTGTAGAAATGTGAGAATTTCCAACTGTTTTATCAATTCTCCATGGGATGATGCTTTGTGTTTGAAAAGTTCTTATGCTTTGGGTTATGCCCGATCCACAGAAAATGTGACCATTACAAACTGCCAAGTAAGCGGCTATGATCGCGGTACTTTTTTAAACGGAACTTACCAAAGAAAAGAAGGTGGATTAGTTCCTGATAAACAAGGCCCGACAGGAAGAATCAAGTTCGGGACCGAATCTAACGGAGGATTCAGAAATATCGTTATCAGTAACTGTGTTTTTGAGTTTTGCAGAGGATTGGCACTGGAAACTGTAGATGGTGGAATATTGGAGGATGTTACCATCAGCAACATTACCATGAGAGATATCGTAAATTCACCTATTTTCTTAAGATTAGGTGCTCGTATGCGTGGACCAGAAGGAACACCTATAGGAGAGTTGCGGAGAATAAATATTAATAATATCAACGTTTACAATGCCGATTCACATTTTTCTACACTCATTTCCGGTATTCCGGGTCATGATATTGAGGATATTAGGTTGAGCAATATCAGTATTTGGTATCGTCCGTTGGATTCAGCTAAAAATAAGATCCAAAATATAGTTCCTGAATTTGAAAAGGATTATCCCGAACCTCAACGTTTTGGTGTTTTGCCAGCTTATGGCTTTTTTATTAGGCATGTGAAAAATATAGAGATGAACAACATTAATATTCATTTTTTAGGAAAAGAAACACGCCCTGCTATGATGTTAATGGATGCGAAAGGCGTAAAGTTGGAAAATATAATTGCTCAAAAAGCCAAAGAAGCACCTGTTTTAATTATTGAGGATGGGACGGATTTCAAGATTAAAGATTTTGAAGGGATTAAAGACATCAAAATAAAGACAATAAAGCAAAGGAGCTTTGAATAATATCAGTCATTTCATTAGCAAAAAGATAATATGAAGATTTTAAAATTAACAAAGATGGTAAGCCTACTTTTTCTTGGCTTGTTTACTTTTTCAAAAACTTCGGCACAAATTGGTAAACGGTTCCCATCCGAAAAGAAAATAGTAAAAGACCCTATAACAGGAACCATGCTTACTTTTTTAACCAGTACGCCTGCGGGCGATTCCAAAATTTATCAGACTCATAACCAATGGACTGCAGATGGTAAATGGGTGATATTTAGAAGTGGCAGAGTAAGAGGAGAGGCTATGGCAGTGAATGAAAATTCTGGGGAAATGGTTCAGGTTACAGAAGGTGGTTACGAAGGAATGTTGAATGTAGCTAGAAAAAGCATGAAGCTCTATTTTATGAAAAGAACTGCGGATGAAAAACTACGTGGTACAATGGAAATTGTAGAAGTAGATTTAGAGAAATTATTTAGTGATAGTAAGGCTGGAACTTTAAAGAGCGCAAGCACTTATCAAAGAGTTTGTGGAACTACCACAAAAGAACTTGGAGCAGGAGGCGATATGGCTTTAGATGGTGGAGAAGAATGGGCATGGTTTAGAGTAGGGAAAGAAATGGCACAGAGCCATTTAGCGCAAGGCACTAAATTAGAAGAAAATTTTGGTCCTAGAAATATGGGGGCAGGACCATCGGGAATTGCAGGAATGAATATCAAAACCGGAGAAATTAAATATGTGGTTTCTGTCCCTTTTCAGATAGGTCATATCCAAAATAATCCATGGGTGCCGGGTCAGATTATTTTTTGTTGGGAAACAGGAGGAAAATCTCCGCAACGTACTTGGATTGTAAATTCTGATGGAACAGGACTTCGCCCTTTGTACCCTGAGTCTCCTTATGAATGGGTTACCCATGAAGCAGTAATCAGTCC
Source organism: Pelobium sp. (assembly GCA_039918235.1). Classification (GTDB taxonomy): domain Bacteria; phylum Bacteroidota; class Bacteroidia; order Sphingobacteriales; family Sphingobacteriaceae; genus Pseudopedobacter. The sequence continues at coordinate 55 of JBDSHZ010000049.1, read as the reverse complement.
GAATGAAGTGGCTATTGCTATTATGGGACATCGTAAAATCCCTAATTCTACTATA
>JBDSHZ010000048.1:0-32759 GCA_039918235.1 Pelobium sp. | reverse complement strand
CCACCTTCAATTTGCATTGGGAAATAACGTCTAAATTTCAAATTTAACGCATCAATAAAATAACTAATGAGTCAATGAAACAGTATTTTTCTTCCGTAAGAAGAATTCGTGGGTAGAAATCATGAGAGGAGGCCATACCTGTGGCTTTAACTTTTTATCTTCAAGAGCGGAAGACGAGGTTCGAACTCGCGACCTATAGCTTGGAAGGCTATCGCTCTACCAACTGAGCTACTTCCGCAATTTATTACGATTTTAGATTTACGAATGAATTATCAAATCGTAAATCACAATTCTAAAATCGCAATTCCAGTGGGGGGAGAAGGATTCGAACCTTCGAAACCGAAGTAACGGATTTACAGTCCGTCCCATTTGACCGCTCTGGAACCCCCCCATCTTCTAATTAAAGATTAACCAATTTAGATTTTAGATTTTTTCAAACCTTTAACACTAAAATCAATCATTCTAAATTTAGAATGAGCCTCCTATCGGGATCGAACCAATGACCTACTGATTACAAGTCAGTTGCTCTACCAGCTGAGCTAAGGAGGCTTTTTTCAATATTTTAAAGAACTTTTTTCTTTCCCCGTTAAAGACCTTTGCTTAAGGGACTGCAAAACTACGAAAATTAATACTTGAACAAAATTTTTTTCAAAAAAAATTCGATGAATTTTTAGGTCATCGAATTTTTAGAGAAACTGCTTTAACATCAGCTAATTACAGTTTATGAAATTAGTTGATTTGAAATTTCTTTATAATTGCTCTCGTGAGATTTAATTTTCTCCTTATGTTTTCTGATTTGTTTTCTTAAACACTCTATGCTAAGGTCTGTTGCTTCTTCAAAACTTTTACATTCATCTTTAGCAAATAAGGTATTTCCGGGGATCATCAGTTTAATCTCTACAATCTTATTGGTGTCCTCCGTGACGTTGTGAACTTTAAGATAAACTTCTCCACTGATGATCTGATCATAAAACTGATCTAGCTTGTTCACCTTTTTCTGAATAAACGCCAATAGTTTCTGATCGGCATTAAAATGGATTGATTGAATTCCAACTTTCATTTTTCCTCCTTTTTTTTAAGCTTTTGGATGAGCTTGTTTGTAAATTGATTTTAGTCTTTCTATTGAGTTATGGGTGTAAACCTGCGTTGCCGCCAAATTTGCATGGCCCAGTAAATCCTTAATCGCATTAATATCAGCTCCTTTATTTAATAAAGTGGTAGCAAAAGAATGCCTCAGGATATGAGGGCTCTTTTTCTCCTGTGTTGATACCAATGTGAGGTACTTGCTTACCAACCTATAAATAAATTTCGGATAGGCTGGAGCACCATTATCTGTAACGATTAAAAAGTCTGTATTGTTGGACAATTCTTGAATATTTTTTTCCACAATATATTTCTGTAGCAAAACTGCCAAAGAAAGATTCACTGGAATAATTCTCTCTTTGTTTCTTTTACCCAAAACCTTAATTGTTTTTTCCTCCTGAAAAAAATCATTGGTTTTGATCCCAATCAGTTCACTTAAACGTATTCCGGTACCAAAAAACAATTCGATCACCAATTTATCCCTCAGCCCTTTAAAATCCTCTTCAAAGAAATCTGTATCTAATAGGTGCGTGATCTTTTCTTCAGAAATAAATGAAGGTAATTTTTTCGCTGTTTTAGGCGTCTGGATTTTAAGGACCGGATTTTCTGAAATTGCTTTTTCTTTTAGCAGAAATTTATAGAATGACCGAAGCGTAGAAATTTTCCTATTGATAGACCTTGGCTCTATGTCATCGTCCATCAAACTTACCATCCAAGCCCTAACCACATGATGATTAGCCGTTAGGATATCAGATTCTGATAAAGTAAGAAATTGCTGATATTGAAGAAGATCGTTTTGATATGCAGTTAAGGTATGTTGGGAATACCTTTTTTCAAATTGAATATATTTTAAAAACTGCGTTATAAACATAAAAACTATTTGTGTATCCCCTTAAAAGTGAATATACAAATAGTTTATATATTGAAAGAATTTAATCCCTAAAGATTAACCTTCTTGATTCATTCCTTGAACGTAAACTGCATGTTTAACTTCCATTCTTCTAGCTACGGATTTTTTCTCGTAAGCCTGACGACTGCGTAGTTCTCTTAAAACACCAGTTTTCTCGAATTTTTTCTTGAAGCGTTTTAAAGCTCTGTCGATTGATTCGCCATCTTTTACATTGATAATAATCATTTGTTAAATACCACCTTTCTATCCCTTTTAATATTCTGTTGGGGTTGCAAAGTTAACTAAATAATATAAAAAGTGAAATTATTATAAACTATTTAATGTCAACGTTTTATTTATTTTGAAAGCTTAAGTTAAATAAACCTGATTGGACGAAAAGCCCGCAGGGAAGTGCGAGCGGACTTGTAGGGAAAGCAGGGCTAGCTTTAATATGAAATGCTGCCCTTGCTTTTCAAAAACTATTTCAATATTTCTCTAGCGATTACGACTTTTTGAATCTCACTTGTTCCCTCGCCAATAGTGCATAATTTGCTGTCTCTGTAATATTTTTCTACCGGAAAATCTTTGGTATAACCATAACCACCAAATATCTGTACTGCTTCTGTTGCTGCTTTTACACAAACTTCTGAGGCAAAATATTTGGCCATTGCGGCCTGTTTTGTCATCTGCACTCCCCTATTCTTCATATCCGCAGCTTGATAAATCAACAGTTCTGATGCTTCAATTTCAGTAGCTAAATCGGCTAATTTAAAAGCAATGGCTTGAAAACTTGAAATAGGTTGCCCAAACTGACGGCGTTCTTTGGAGTAAGCTACAGCTGCTTCATAAGCACCTTTAGCAATGCCTAATGAAAGCGCTGCTATTGAAATACGACCTCCATCCAGTATCTTCATGGCCTGTTTAAAGCCATCCCCTTCTTTACCTAATAAATTTTCTTTTGGCACACGTACATTATCAAAAATAAGCTCTGTGGTTTCTGACGCCCTCATGCCCAGTTTATTTTCTTTTTTACCGTGGGTAAAGCCTTTTGTTCCTTTCTCAATTACTATGGCAGATATGCCTTTAGCGTTCCCTTTTTCACCCGTACGAACCATTACAACCGCAACATCCCCTGATTTACCATGCGTGATCCAGTTTTTTGAACCGTTCACTAAATAATGATCTCCATCTAAAACTGCAGTGGTGTTCATTCCTAAGGCGTCAGAACCGGTATTGGCCTCTGTTAAACCCCAAGCACCAATCCATTGCGCTGTTGCTAATTTTGGCAACCATTTTTTCTTTTGCTCTTCGTTGCCAAAATATAAGATGTGCCCAGTACAAAGAGAATTATGCGCTGCTACCGATAAGCCAATAGAACCACATACTTTGGCAATTTCTTCTATCACTTTTACATATTCAAAATAACCTAAGCCAGAGCCTCCGTATTCTTCTGGAACCAAAACGCCCATCAAACCTAATTCTCCTAATTGCTTAAATAAATCTACAGGAAAAAACTGTGCTTCATCCCATTCCATTACATTAGGCTTGATGTGTTTTTGAGCAAAATCTTTAACCATTTGAGCAATCATTAACTGACTCTCAGACTGTGTGAAATTATATCCCTTTTCTGTTTCTACTGTATTTACACTCATATAAATAATTGGTTTTGGGTAAAATAGCTAATTAATAACCGAATATTAGTATCATTATTATTAAAGAATTAAAGCCAATTTGGTTTTTAGTCTATATATTTTAATTAAACAAATTTGACCGAAAAATAAAAAACAGAACCAAAATAAATTAGTATTAATTTTTTTTTCAAAAAATCATAAACCCGATTTAATGAACATCAAAGTTGAGATAAGGAGCTATTTTTTGAATGAGATTGGGATTAAGAATTACTATTTTATTTAAATCACTTAATGATTTAAAATTGCCATGTTGTTTACGATAGGCAATGATTGCATTTGACTATTTATAGCTGAGGTAAGGAAAAGTTTTAAGTTCTTCAAAACTACATTCATTAATTTTGATGAGGCGTAATTTTACTTCATCAATTTTCACCTGATCCTTTATTTGATCAAATTTTGTAGAATCAATTCCATAAATTTCCTTGAGTTGATCAATAGTATAAAAACCTCCCAAGCCATTTCTATATTTTGCAATCCTAGATGCAAATGCAGGCCCAATACCACGAATAGTGGTGAGTGTTGCAGAATCAGCAGTATTAATGTCGATTACAATTTTTACAGGTTCTGATTTGGTATACGGCTTAAAACTATTCTGACTTTCTTCCTTCTGAAAATTATTACTGTTTTCAGCCTCTTCTTGTAGTTGTATAAAAGGCGCTAGTTTTTGGTATTGTTTTTCAGAAATGGTGTACATTTTCTTTACATCGGCTTTTGATCTGAATTTCCCTCCCTTGGCTTCATAATTCTTTATGATCCTTGCTTGTTTTTCAGACAAGCCTAATTTTATCCAATCTTCTAATGGCAAATTATTTGGATTGAAATAAAACATTGTAACATCAGGAATACTGCTTTCTTCCTCAAAATTTTTACTCTTGTTTTCTGATTGTTGATCAAATTTTTCTATTTCAGCTATTTTTGGCTCCAATGTCTCGATTGAAATTTTCATTGGCTCAAAAGTTAATTTTTCATAAATATATGGCGCAACGTAAACTATTACAAGAATGACCACAAAAACAATCATCCCTCTAAACTCACGTCTGGATAGCTCAAAATATTGTTTAAACTTCTGATACATAGGCTAATTAGAATTAAAATAAAATAAGTCTTTTTTTCTGATATTTACAATACCTTAAATAAGTTATTCTTAATCTAAAGCCTCATATTTGTAACAATGAAAATTATTACTTCTGAAGAGTTTGCAAAAGCCACCAAAATCGACAAACTGAGAATGCCAGGTTTGGCTTCTTTGATGATGGAGATTATGAAGATTAACGATATCAATGAAATTTTTGAAAAGGCAGAGGAATTTGAAGGTGTTGAATTTGTGGACGAGATTTTAAGACTGCTTGGCGTAAAAGTTGAGGTAAGAGAAAGTGATTTTAAAAACATCCCTTTAGATGGGGCTTTTATGGCCATTGCCAACCATCCCTATGGTGGCATTGAAGGATTGTTATTGATCAAGATTTTATGCACAATAAGGCCTGATGCTAAAGTGATGGCAAATTTCATCTTGAAGAAAATCCCTAATTTAAGTGAATTTTTTGTTGCGGTAAATCCGTTTGAAAATGTGGAACACTCTTCCAGCATCAGCGGCATTAAAACTACTTTAAGCTTATTAAATACCGGAACTCCTATCGGAGTTTTTCCTGCCGGAGAAGTTTCTACTTATAAATTAGGCCAGCATCAGGTAACGGATAAACTTTGGCACCCAGTGGTAGGCAAATTGATTGGGAAAGCAAAAGTTCCGGTTTTGCCTATTTACTTTCACGGGAATAACGGTTTACTTTTTAACCTGCTGTCTTTAATTCACCCTGCTTTAAGAACTGCAAAATTACCTTCTGAATTATTCAACAAAAAAGGGCATACCATAAAAGTTAGAATTGGCAAGCCTATTCAATACAATGATATTCCAAATAACACAGACAACAACAGTCTTTTAGCATTTTTAAGGGCTAAAACATACGCACTGGGCGCAGGTTTAGAAAATGAAAAGAAAATTTTCAATCCACGTCATCTCTTTAAAATCCAGAAAGAACCTGAGGCTTTGGCGGAAGCCGTTGCAACAGATTCCATGGAAAATGAAGTGGAAATTTTAAGAGAAAACTATAAAGTTTGGACAGAAAAAAACTATGAGGTTTTTATTACTCCAACCATAAATATTCCAAATATTATTAAAGAAATTGGAAGATTAAGAGAAGTTACATTTAGAGAAGTTGGGGAAGGAACCAATAAATCATCAGACTTAGACGCATACGACATTTATTACCACCATTTATTTATTTGGGATACAGAAACTAAAATGGTGGTAGGTGCTTACCGGATTGGCAAAGGCGACGAGATATTTTACAGTCATGGGAAGAAGGGGTTTTATATTTATGAACTTTTTAAAATAAAGTCGCAGTTTTATCCAGTATTAAGAAAGAGTTTAGAACTGGGCAGAAGCTGGATAAGGAAAGAATACCAGCAAAGGCCACTTCCTTTATTTTTGCTATGGAAAGGCATTTTAAAATATTTAATAGACAACCCTCAATATCGCTACTTAATTGGCCCAGTTTCTATCAGCAATACTTTTAGCCAGTTTTCAAAATCTTTAATTGTGAATTTTATTTATAAGAATCATTTTGATACAGAGATGGCGCAAATGGTGAAACCTAGAAAACAGTTTAAGGTAGATTTTTCACAAATAGATGCGGATATCCTCACTTCTACCAGTAACTCGTTAAAAAATCTGGACAGTTTAATTGGGGAAATAGAAAGCTCCCACATGAAAGTGCCCGTATTACTGAGGCAATATATCTCCTTAAATGCAAAGATTATCTGTTTCAATATTGATCCTAAATTTTCTGATTGTTTAGATGGATTTTTAGTACTCGATCTGGAAAATGTACCCATGGATATGCTTGAAAAACTCGGTAAGAATCTCTAAGAATGGAGATAAGTTTGCTTGTTTAAGGTATAAGTTTTAAAAAATGAGATGAATAAAAATAAACTTTCCATCATCATGATGGGTGTTTCAGCAAGTGGAAAAACACTGATTGGCAAAATGCTAGCTGAAAAATTAGGTTTAAAGTTTATTGAAGGCGACGATTTGCATCCTTTAAAGAATGTAGAGAAAATGCACCGTGGCGAAGCACTTACAGATGATGACCGCAAACCATGGCTTAAAAAAATTGAAAACACCCTTAGCGAATCCATTAAAAATAAAGAAAGCATAGTGCTCAGCTGTTCTGCTCTAAAATATGAGTATAGGAACGATTTAAGAAAAGCCGGTCCTGTAAAGTTTATTTTTTTAGAAGTTTCTGAAGAAATTTTAACAGAAAGATTAAAAGCTAGAAAAAATCATTTCATGCCTTATTCCCTATTAAAAAGTCAGTTAGATACCCTGGAAAGACCTAAAAAAGAGGAAACTGATATTATTTTAATTGATGCTTCCAAAAGCCCTGAAGGAGTATTGGAAGAATGTATTTCTCAACTTTCTTAAAATATTTTACCCCTATCTGTAATAATTTCATAAGTAAGGATACTTATGATTAAATAATTACAGAAATTAAAAAATAATAGGAAGGTAGGAATGTTGGCACACGCAGAAAATAAATCTAAAAACTTTGATCATATTTTAATTAATGGGTTAATATACTTGCTGATTTTATTAACTGGAATGGTATCTATTTTTTTTAAAGATTGGGCTATTGCAACCCTATTTATGGGATTTGCTTTAGTATTCGATCCATTTGATAAAACCCTAACCTTTAAGGAAAAACACTTATTGCAAAAAGTATTGGTCTGCATACATTTAATTCTTTCAATTACAATCCTTTTTATTTTTATACCTGCATAAGCTCAAACATTGGAAGAAAAAGTATTTCTGCAACATACTGATCAATGTAAAGGACTCATTCTGAAATTAATTGGACTGTATGCCTATTCTATTAATGATCGGAATGATTTGTATCAAGAAATTTTATTGAACGCTTGGAAAAGTAGCCAAAGTTTTAAAGGTGACGCTAAGTTTAGCACTTGGTTGTATAAAGTGGCTTTAAATACCATATTGACTTATAACAGAATTTACAAAAAGCCTATTAATTATTCTGACAGTATGGAAGAATTGATTATACCTATTGCACCACAATCTGACACAAGAGAAGATGTGCAGCGTTTGCACCAAGCCATTAGAAAATTGGCGGAAACAGATAGGGTAATTATTACGCTTCATTTAGAAGGATACGAAAATCCTGAAGTATCTGATATCTTGGGTATCAGTGCAAATTATGTGGGTGTAAAACTTTTTAGGATTAAAAATCAGTTACAAACATTTTTAACACAGCTTTAATGGACTTACAAAAAATTTGGAACGCTTCAGAAGCCTCAACTGAAAACTTGCCTGAGATCAGCAATATTAATCAGATCAACAAGAGCAATGGTTTGAAGAATCCGTTAAAGATGGCTAGGGAAAAAATACTCACCAACCTTATTTGGACCATTTTAATTGGACTTATCTATATTCCTATTGTTTTCTTTTATCATTTCTGGCAGATTCAACTGTTTATCGGCATTACCCTAATTTTTTCTTTTTGGTCGGGCTATACCACTTATTTACTTTATCAGTCTGTTGACCAAAATGTGAGTGCCAATAATTTATTAGCTGAATTAAAAAGAGTAGTAAACACGTTAAATAAATGGATGCACATCCAAATGAAGGTGGCATTATTTATCTATCCTTTTAGCCTTGCTGGAGGTTTTCTTTTAGGAGGTGTAATTAAAGGAAAAACAGTTGAACAGTTTTTAGAAAGGCCAATTGCTATTTACGCATTAATCCTATCTATAATGGTTTTTACACCGATATGTTATTACCTAACCAAATTAATGTTTAGATACTCATTTGGAAAACTAATTAAACAAATGCAAAAACTAATTGAAGAATTAACAGAAACAGAATAAAATATTACCTTAAATCCAAAACATAATGGGATTTCCAATTAATCAAAAACAAAGTTTGGGTAAAAATATTGCTTAATATAAATTGTATCCTTTAGTTTCTGATCACCTTTTACTTGTAAATCGGTTGCCATAATTATTTTTGCTTCTATGAGCCATTTGGATTGATCCAAAGCTTTTTCTGGAAGTAAATTTTTCCCCTTTACTTCTCCACCTATGAGTTTAAAATTAGCATAATTACAAGCTGTGCATATCAATTGGAGTTTCACTCTTCCATTTTTAATATCATTACCGCTCAAACTAAAACTATCGCCATTTTTAGGTGCCATAATAAATAGGTTTGTTTGAGATTGAGAACCTGTATAAGTTTTTCTTGCGGTAAACACCTTATAATTGCCTTCAGCTACATAATTGTAATTTCTATCCACATCTGAGGAAAGGGTAAAGATATTTTCACAAGTAGCATTACTATCGCAGGTAGTGAGCTGATCTTCTGATAGGGTGATTTCATCAGCCTTATTGCAGGCCACCATTGCACAGCTGATACCTAGTAGCATAGCAGGAATTAAAATAAGTTTATTTTTCATGACTTTTATTTTTAAGCCATTACGTCCTATATTTTCTTTTTGATACAAAATCAATATTAAATTTATGTTAAATAAAAAAGAGGGAAACCTTGCGGAAACCCTCTTTTGAATATTTAATTTCAATATTATTTTACAGCACCTGGAGTTGTGTAAGCTAAAATTTGAGGATCATACGAAGCCCAACCAGCAGTCCAATCAGTAGTACCAAAAGCACCTTTGTAAGTTACAGTTTCAAAGAAAGAACCAGTTAATTTAGCATCTGTAAATAAAGCACCAGAAGCAGCTATTGAGCCAGAAGTTGGTAAGAAATTTGGGGTACCTGAATCGGCAAAACCACTTGCAAGCTTAGTAGGAGCGGTTAACAAATCTGTTGCAACCATTGTATTAAAAACGTTATTAGCTCTCAATGTAGCTTCGAATAATGTTTTGTTTTCTCCTTTAATATCATTAGATGCATTCTTAACATATCCTATCACATTATTTTTGAATGCTAAAGCACCACTTGTGAAGTTAGTAGAAGTAGCACCTGCTGTTGCAACTTTAGAATCATCAATGTAAATACCATCTACATAACCTACAAATACTGAATTAAAAGTACTTAATGCAGAGTTACGACGAATTTGCGCAGCATGCTGATAATTAGCATTTACATTTTTTGCTCCTGAACCTGCAGCATAAGGACCTACCATAGTCATGTTAGAGAATATAGCAGAAGTTTTAGGAGTTAGGTTACTTCCGTTACCATCGTTATCAGACTCAAATCCGTTAGATCCAGAAACGTCAGCAATTGTTGGATATCTTTGCGCTAAACCAAATTGGATTTTTCCTGAATAACCAAAGTCAGTATCAAAATCATCATCTAAACTTCCAATAGCCATTAAGTGTTTACAATTAACTGTTCCACCAAACCATTCGTAAGCATCATCACCAGAACGGTAAACTTCAATATAATCAATTGTAGTACCTGAACCAACACCACCAAAAGTTAAACCGTTGATTTCATTATCTGGAGATAATGGAACTCCAGCAAACTCAATTCTTACATATTTCATTGTTCCAGAATTGTCTGCAGCATCAGTTCCACCGTAAAGCGCACTTGTGCTACCTGCACTAATACCTTCAATTGGAAGTCCGTCACTACCTGCTGGATAGGCCTGATTAACAGGTGCTTTTCCTAATAAGATTACTCCTCCCCAATCTTGAGAATTTCTTTGTCCTACTGGTTGAGCTGATGTAAAAACAATAGGCTTATCTGCTGTACCAACAGCATTGATTTTAGCACCCCTTGTAATTACCAATGAACCAGAACCAGCTGTGCTTTTTGAACCTTTAATGATTGTTCCTGCTTCAATTGTTAAAGTGGCACCATTTGTTACATAAATGATTTTATCTAGTGTGTAAATTTTATTTGCAGACCAAGTTGTACTGGTTGTGATGTCTGTTGTAACTGCAACAACATTAGGGTCTGATGTAGATCCTCCGTTTGGATTTGTATTGTCAATTTTTGAGCAACTTGCTATCAAAATAGAGACTACTGTTAGTAATAATAATGCTTGTTTTTTCATGTTTTAATTGTTATCAATTTAAAAGCAAATAACCACTTATCATGTTAATTAACTGTTAATTGCTATTTAACAAATGGTTATTATTATGTTACTTTAATGTGTTTTTGTGTTTTTTATTTAAAGTTGAAACTAAATGATAAAGAGATATCAGTTCCATTTTTATACTTTTTAAAAGTGCCGTCAGAATCATTTATAGTATGCCCCGCACTTTTAATAGGTACTACATAAAAGTTGCTGTACTCATTGGTAATATTTCCAACATTTAGTTTGAATTCTCCATTGGTTTTAAAAACTTTCAGCCCTAATTGAGCATCCAAAGTTCCTCTGGAAATCTCATAAATATCTCCTATTTTATCTCCTCCAACACTGTATAACCTTGTCCCAATTCTGTTGTATAATATATTTAGGCTTAACTTATCATTGATTAAGTTTTGTTGCAATCCACCATTTATAATATATGGTGACTGACCTGTCAAGGTCCTTTTAGCCACACGGCTTGTATTCCCAGCCTCATTAATTTCGGATTTACTTAGTGATAGGTTTACGTATGCGGTAGCATTCTTAAAGAAATTATTATCTGCAATAAAGTCCAACGTTTTCCTGCCTTCTAGCTCTACACCATAAACATTTGCCTGCTTAGAATTAAAGTAGGTTTTAACTGGAGTTGAATTGGCATCAAAAACCTGAGATTCTATAGCATTACTAAATTGTTTGTAAAATAAGGATACTGAAAAAATCTGCCCTGCGGAAGGGTAAAATTCATAGCGTAAATCTGCATTATTTATCAGTGACCTCTTTAAATTGGGATTACCATTTACTGATAATACTTCTTCATAATCATAATAAGCAAATGGGGCCAATTCCCTAAATTCAGGTCTGGCTAAAGTGCGGTAATAAGAGGCTCTGAAATTTGCCTTTGAAGTTAGCGCATAAGTTAGGTTAAGGGAAGGAAGTACATCAAAATTATTTAATTCGGCAACCTTAATATTTGAAGCCGATGTATTTAATCCTAGATCAAATTTCTCAGCTCTAACTCCATAAACTATTCTTAACTTATCTGTGATTTTACTGTCCAACATTAAATAAAGTGAATTTGTTAAACTGTTGGCTTGGTACCTATCATTTCCGTTAGGAAGCTCGTCTAAAGAATACGCTCCATTATTGATCAAATCCTTACCAAAAAGTGTCTGCAATGATCTTTGTCTTTCTGCATTCGCATTTGAATATTGATCATTAAAGTTTAAACCAATAAATCGAACATTAAAATCTCTATTTCTATAATTGGAGCTCCCTCCGAATTTGAATTTACTGTTTAAAAATTTAACTGGTTTTTCATAACTTAATCCACCATAGAAAACATTTTCAGATAAGTTTGAAAAGAGTCTTGTGTTTTCTAAACCTGTATTTGTATTACTTGCCAAATAAGCATCTCCAGCATTATTTTGCTTATAATTTACTTTTCTTTGATCTGGTTGGTCATTTAAGATATTGCTGTAACTCAAATCCCAGCTAAATTTGGCATTGTTCTCTCCAACATTGTGTACGCCTGCAACTGTAGATTTTAAGACAGATTTTTGAATTAAATCAAATGCATAAAACTTATTGTCGGAACTTGAAGACTGTGCATTACTCCCCGTTCTGGTAATATATTGGTCCTCAAGAATTCGGTTATAGATGTTTTTAAAAGTTATTTTGCTTTTTTTATAGGTGTAGGCAAAATTTGCTAAAGCACCAATATTTGAACTAAAGCGATAAGGCTGATCTGTATAATCATAAGTAAAAAATTTCTTAGAAATATCAGGCGTTCTACTTTCAGAAGTTCTGTAGGTTAAAGATAAGGTGGTACCAAATCTATTTTTCTGCTTACCAAGCTCATTTACCCTACCAATAGTAACTTGGTAGTTCTGACTTGGTAAAGCCAGCCTTTGTTGAACCGTGTAATTATTATCAAGTGAATTAATTGCTGCAATATTTTGCTGAGGAGTGAGCTTCTTCCCAATAATTGCATCTGAATTTGGGAAATTATCTGGTAGCTTTCTTCCATTGTTTCCAAAAGTAAAATAATCACCAATATTTCTTTTCCCAAAATAAAAATCTTGAAAGGTTGTTTGACTATTATAGCCATAGCCTAAACCAAATGATAAAAAATTCTGATCTGGAACATCTTTGGTTACAATTTGTACTGTTCCTCCTGCAAAGTCAGCAGGTAAATCTGGAGTGGCTGTTTTACTGATGATGACGTTATCAACCAAATTTGAGGGAACAATATCAAATGAGAATGCTTTACGGTTTGGTTCAGTACTCGGCAATGGCGAACCATCTAACAATGCGCTATTGTACCTATCGCTTAACCCACGAACTATGACAAATTTATTATCCTGAATAGTTGTTCCGCTTACTCTTTTTAAAACTTCCCCTGTATTCTTATCTGGCGATCTTTTGATCAGCTCTGCTGAGATTCCATCAGAGATTACTGCAGAATTTTTTTGTTGAGCATAAAGTGCTGAGATATTTTCTTGGCGATAAGTAGCGGTGACTACAACTTCAGCCAATTGCTGGTTGGAAGAAGGCTCTAAAACCACATTTAAGTTAGTTACCTTTCCATCTAAAACTTCTATATCAATAATTTCTTTGGTCTGGTAGCCAATGTACCTAAACACCACTTTATATTTTCCTGGCTTTAGGTTACTGATTACATATCTGCCATCAACATCTGTAGATGCCCCCAATGTTGTACCGCTAATCCCAACTGTGCAACCAATTAGGGTTTCACTGTTACTCTTATCAGAAACAACACCAGCAATTTTACCAGTTTGCGCATAAACTGAAGCAGTAAATAAGATTAACAGTACGCTAATCTTAATTGAATTGTATAAAAACTTTTGTATCACTTTTGCATTTTTTAGTTGTTGCAAAAGTATTAGCCTAATGTTACGTGGCTGTTACTAAAGAATTAAGTAACAGTCACCTAAATGTTAAGTAAAGATTAACAATCAGGGTTAATATCTGATATTCAATTTTTTAAGCAAAAAATGAAGCAACCAGAGCGGTCCGATCAATAAAAATTTAAGGTCATCTAAAAAGGATGGCTTTTTACCTTCTATTTGATGCCCTATAAATTGGCCTACCCAAGCGAACACAAATATAGCCAGACTTACCTGCCATAATGCAGGGCCACCTGCCTTTTCTAGGTGCTCTAATTGTACCACAAAAAAATAACAGAAACCAAAGAAGAATAGCATGAGGTAAGAAAGTATAGGAGAAAGTTTCAGGTAATAATAGATGCTGCATGCCAATACTATAGAAAACCAGTTGATATACATATTGTATTTCCCTAAGAAGCCTAAATAGGGAAATGGAATGGCTGAAACCAAACCAATGATACTGAATACAATCAAAGGAACACAGATCCAGTGGATGAGTTTATTGTTAGGGTTTTGGTGCGATTCTGAATATTTATCAAATAGGATATCTATTTCTCTTTTTTCTTCTTTCATATACTTTGATTTTTTAACCACAGAGGTCATAGAGGTTTTTCACAGAATACACAAAGATATTTATTTATCGATAAACTAGAGAGAATGGAATTGAAATTTCAACATCAAACAAAGGTTTTTAACCACAGAGGGCGCAAAGTACACAGAGCGAAATGGGAAGCAATATCCAGCTATTTTGCAGAAATCAAATAAATCTTTGGGAGATGAAATCCATAAATTTTAACTCTAAAAATTTTAACCAATAGGTTCACAGCGTTAAAAGGAAAAAATTAAAACTCTCGCTCTTCGAAAATTAACGAAATCAGCGAGAGTTAATTTGCTCTTAAACTTTAGTTATTAAAATCTTAGTGAAAAGAACGCAAAAACCTACAATTCTTTAATAAATATATCTTTAAACTCAATACCCTGTCCTTCGGCTTGCAAAGCAATATATCCTTCTTTTAATGCTTTTCCATCAATTTTTATAGCAGGATTAAAGCCATTAGCAGTACCTCCACCAATTTGAGGTTTGGTATATTCCAATACGGTTTCCCCATTCACAATGTGTTTTACTAACGAATCTCCATAAACTATTAATTCACCGCTTACCCATTCATCCAACTTATAAGTTTTTGAAGATGATTTTACGCAATGTTCCAGTGACATTTTATAATTCACAAACACATCTGTTCCAGGTGAACACATATTTCCTGTAGGTCTCGGTTCTCCTACGTTTTCTTCTGCCAAAATTTGGTATTCTATAGAAATTGGCCAGTCTTGCTCTTTTAAAATAGTTTTAGGGTCTTGTGAATGAAACATTACGCCACTATTCCTATAAGTATAACTAGCCGCATCTTTCATCCATTGATCTTTAAAACGGTATTTAAATTTTAAGTGATAAGATGAAAAAGGTTTATGGAAAAACAAATGACCGTAAGTGTCATTAAACTTATCATAATCATCATAACTCACTAAAATAGCTCCATCTTTTACACGAAACGTGTTCGCATAATTCTCTCCAACCTCGTGATGATAAAATTTAGAAACCCAACCGTCCAAATTTTTACCGTTAAAAAGTGATTGCCACTCATTAGCCTTTGTGTCTGTTGCTTTTTTAGAAACTTTTAAACCACAGGAAGTAATTCCTAAAATGATGATTGCAATAATTAGTGTATTTACTATACGCATCTGAGAATGATTTAATTAATTATATGCAACTAATATACATAATATGTACAGTACATGATGAAATCAGAGCAGAGATTAAAACTCAGTCTATGGCAAAGAGTTGGTTTGATATTTTTATAAATAAAAAAAGCGATGAAAATTTTCATTGCTTTCTTATCATCAACAAGGGTCTAATATCTTGTGTCTTTTATCTTATCCTTACTTAGCGTAAGCCACTGATCTAGTTTCCCTAATTACGGTTACTTTAATCTGACCTGGATAAGTCATTTCTGTTTGAATTCTGTTTGAAATATCCGCCGCTAAAATTTCTGACTGTGCATCAGAGATTTTCTCACTTTCCACCACCACTCTTAATTCTCTTCCGGCCTGTATCGCAAAAGTTTTCTCTACGCCAGGGTAAGAAAGCGCTAAACTTTCCAGCTCTTTTAATCTTCTGATATAGCTTTCTACCACTTCTCTTCTTGCGCCAGGACGGGCGCCAGAGATGGCATCACAAGCCTGAATAATAGGAGAAATCATTGAAGTCATCTCAATTTCATCGTGGTGAGCGCCAATGGCATTGCAAATTTCTGGATGCTCTTTATATTTCTCAGCCAACTGCATTCCTAAAATTGCGTGTGGCAATTCTGGATTATCATCAGGCACTTTACCAATATCATGCAATAAACCTGCTCTTTTAGCCATCTTTGCATTTAAACCCAGTTCAGATGCCATCGTAGCGCAGAAATTAGCAACCTCACGAGAGTGCTGTAATAAATTCTGTCCGTAAGATGAACGGTAACGCATACGCCCAACCATTCTAATTAATTCTGGGTGTAAGCCGTGTATTCCTAAATCTATTACGGTACGTTCTCCTATCTCAACAATTTCTTCCTCAATCTGCTTTTGAGTTTTGGCTACTACTTCTTCTATCCTTGCAGGGTGTATACGTCCGTCTGTTACCAAACGGTGTAAAGCCAAACGGGCAATCTCTCTTCTTACCGGATCAAATCCTGAAAGAATAATGGCTTCTGGTGTATCATCTACAATAATTTCGATTCCTGTAGCCGCTTCCAACGCTCTGATGTTTCTTCCCTCTCTACCGATAATTCTACCTTTAATTTCATCATTCTCAATATTGAAAATAGAAACTGTATTCTCAATGGCAGATTCTGTAGCCGTACGCTGAATGGTTTGTATAACCACCTTTTTAGCTTCTTTAGCAGCTGTTAAACGGGCATCATCTACAATATCTTTAATGGATGCCATTGCGTTTGTTCTGGCTTCTTCTTTTAAATTAGAAACCAATTGCTCTTTTGCTTCATCAGCAGACAAACCCGCTATGGCCTCTAACTGAACAATGTGCTGGTTCTTTATCGTCTCTACCTCAGTCTGTTTAGCTTTAATCAGTTCCGTCTGTTTTTCAAAATTTTCTTTTGCTTTGTCCAGTTCCTGTTCTTTTTTATTCTGGTTTTCAACCTTTTGATTTAAAGACTGCTCTTTTTGCTTCAGCGAATTGTCTCTTTGCGCTGCAATGTTGTTCCCTTGATTAATTTCCTTTTCATGATCTGCCTTCATCTGCAAAAATTTCTCTTTCGCTTCCAGCAATTTGTTCTTTTTTAAGATCTCTGCATTATTCTCTGCCTCTCTTAAAATCTTTTTAACTTTGCTCTGTGCAGCAACTTCTTGTTGCTTCATCAACTGGCGCAGTAAGTACCTTCCTGTAATTATACCTCCTCCAAATGCTATTATTGCAATGATTAGGTAAATAAGTATTTCCATAAATTGTTAATAAATTAAAATAAAAAAACCGCATTAAATTTCAGACTTCATGTATTGTAAACTTATCGAACAGGATTAGAGTTTAAGCTAAAAACAGATGGCATAAGCCAAATATTAATGCTTTTATCCAATCTAGATCGATTGTTAAGTTTTTTAATAGTGAAACCTAAAATCTAAAGCGGTTAGATTTTAATATGCTTATATAAAGAACATTATTTTGCTTCTGTGAAAAAATCGTTCAACAAACTATCCAATTGGTAAACCTTCTCTGCTACATCTGTATCCTCATTACTGGCTTTTTTTTCTGCATGAATAGATGCAGAAGCGTAATGTAATACACACATAGAAAGTAGATCTTGCTTATCTTTAACCGCATACTTCTCCTGAAGTTCTTTGATGCGATCATTGATCAGCTTGGCAGCCCTTCTTACAATTTCTTCTTCTTCCGTACTAATCTTTAAGGGATAAACACGGTCGGCAATATTTATTTTTATCGAGATTTCTCCCATCTGAGCATTAGGTTCACTAGGTATTACTTATTTAGCAATACAATACACTTATCTATTTCCCGCACAAATTCGTTAATTTTTTGCTTGATGTCAAGTGTTTTTTCACTTGTACCCTCTAAACTTTTCGCCAGCTTTAAAACTCTTAACTTTTCTTCCAGTTCTTTTCGTTTAATTTCACTGGTTTCCAGCGCTACTTTTACCGACTGATTTTCTAGATTTAGTAGGTCATTATGCTCCTGTAAGGCTTTTGATAAATCAACCAGCTTTTGGGTGCGATCCAGCACCTGATCTAATTTATTGGCAATTACAGACATTTTTATTTTTAAATATTTTATTTTTATTTGGCCCTCGCCGATGATTATCTTATTTCAGCTCCTGCTTCTTTTCCGAAGTTAGCAATTAATTTTTGCAAGAATTGTATTGATAAATTCCAATCACAAATATTAAGACAGATAAAAAAGAATTTTATAAAAATTAAATTTCAATCAAAATCAAATCCAATTCTTTAATTTTTGAAAAACCTTTATCAGCAGTTATTAATGGAGTTTCATAAAGTAAGCATGAGGCAGCTATAATTGCATCAGGTAATTTAATTGAATATTCCCGCTTTAATCTTATGGTCTGTTCCTTTAAATTAGAACTCCATTCAATTTGAAAACAATCATTTAGAAGTTGTTTAAGATTTACTTCCTCTAATTGAGAAATACCCTTATGCCCTAGAAGTTCTATTTCACTTATGAATGATACACCAAAGTTATATTCAAGAAAAGGTTCAACAATGCTATTGCCCTCATGTAAGTAAATTATAAAATTTGTATCCGCAATAAAATCAATATTCATTTTTTCTCGCAGTCATTTGGTATTCTAATCCATCAATGTTACGCTTCAATTTCCCAAAATGCTTTGTCAAATTTCCTAATTTCTCTTTTTTATTAAGCTTTTGCTTAAGTATTTTTGAAGTATTTTTAGCATTAGACTTATCAATTATTATTGTCATAACTTTTGAATTATAAACCAAATTTAACAAAAAAATCTTCTATTTAAGCTTTTGAAAGATCTAAAATCAATAAGAAAAACATCGTTTTCTACCTAATCTCTGCCCCAGCTTCTTTCTTTAAGTTAGCAATTAATTTTTGCATGATTCCATCAATTTGCTGATCTGTCAACGTTTTTTCTTCATCTTGAAGAATAAAGCTTAAAGCGTAAGATTTTTTATCTTCCGTAAGTTTGTCTCCTTGATAAACATCAAAAACATTCACTTCTTTTAATAACGATTTTTCAGTTTTAAGTGCTATTCTCTTTAGATCCTCAAATCTGATTTTTTGATCTAATAACAAAGATAAATCTCTTCTTACGGCAGGGAATTTAGGAACTTCTTTAAAAGTGATTTTGTTGTTTTTCACTAACATCAATATCATGTCCCAATTAAAATCGGCATAAAAAACGCCCGACTTTAGATCTAATTTTTTTAAAGATTTTGTAGCTACTGCTCCAAATTCTACCAAAACTTTTGTACCTTTTCTGTACTGAACTCCGTATGCAAAATCTGGATGCTGTACTTCGTCAGATTGCAGATTAGCAATATTCAACTTCTTCAAAACCGCATCTACCATGCCTTTTAAATGATAAAAACTCACTGATTTAGCGGGCTGATTCCATTGTTCGGTTTCGTCTTTTCCACTTAAGAAAACAGAAAGATGATTTCTTTCTTCATATTTACCATTATTGATATGATAAGTTTTTCCAAACTCGTATAATTTCAGATCTCCATTTCTTCTATTTTGGTTATAAGAAACCGCCTCTAAACCTGAATAAAGCATAGACTGCCTCATCACATCCAGATCTGAACTTAAAGGGTTCAATATTTTTACTGATTGATCCAAATCATTAGCATACGCTGATTTAGTTAAGGAGTTGGAAAGGATTTCAAAGTATCCGTTCGCAGTAAGCATATCTGCAATAGCATGTTGCAGGGCTTCCTTATCTGGTTTAGGAGAAACATTTAAAGATGCATTTACCTTTTGAGGGATCTCAATATTATCATAACCATAAATTCTTAAAACTTCTTCTATCACATCAACCGGACGGGTAACATCCACCCTATAAGTTGGAACTTTTAGCGATACTTGATTTTCATTTTCTTCAACAACCTCAATTTCTAAAGCTTTAATAATAGAAACGATTTCTTCCTTAGCGATAGCTTTCCCTATTAATTTCTGTACGTGATCAAAAGTGAGTTCCACTTCAAATGGTGCAACCGGATTTGGATAGTGATCAAAAATTTCTGAAGTAATTGTTCCACCTGCCACTTCCTGAATCAATAAAGCCGCTCTTTTCAATGCAAAAACTGTTATCTCAGGATCAGTTCCCCTTTCAAAACGGAAAGAAGCATCGGTTTTTAAGCCAAATCTTTTAGCGGTTTTTCTTACTGATACTGAGTTGAAATAAGCACTTTCTAAAAAAATATTTTTGGTGGTTTCTTTAACACCAGATTTCACCCCTCCAAAAACACCTGCAATACACATAGGTCTTTCTGCATCGCAAATCATTAAATCATCCGCAGTAAGCGTTCTTTCTATATCGTCTAAAGTTTTAAATTTTGTTCCTTCAGCACATTTTTTAATTATAACTTTTCCGCCCAAAATCTCATCCGCATCAAAAGCATGTAAAGGTTGGCCTAAATCATGCAACACATAATTGGTTACATCTACAATATTATTAATGGAGCGTATTCCAATTACGGCTAACTTCTCTTTCAGCCATTTTGGCGAATCTTTAACTATAATGCCAGAAATGGTCACTCCAGAATATCTTGGAGCGACATCTTCATCAATTACTTCTACCTCAATTTTATTTGACGTATTAGAAATTTTAAAACCTTCAACAGATGGCTTAATAATTCCTTGCTTTAAAAATGCAGCTAAATCTCTAGCAACTCCTAAATGAGAGGCCGCATCTGCCCTATTTGGGGTCAAACCTATCTCAAAAAGGAAATCATCGTTTAATTTAAAATAGTCTTTAACTAAAGTCCCGATTGGGGCATCATCTGGTAAAACCATAATCCCATCATGACCTGTCCCTAACCCGATTTCATCTTCGGCACAAATCATCCCTTCTGATGCTTCCCCTCTAATTTTTGATTTACCAATTTTAAAAGGTTCACCTTTGGTAGGATACACTTCACAACCCACGGTTGCTACCACAACTTTTTGTCCGGATGCCACGTTTGGCGCACCGCAAACGATGGTTAAATCTTCTGCTCCACCAACATCTACTTTAGTCACTCTTAACCTATCTGCATTTGGATGCTGTCCACATTCTTTGACATATCCGATGACCAACCCTTCTAATCCACCTGGAATTGCCTGTACTTTCTCTAAGCTTTCTACTTCTAAACCAATTGCCGTAAGAATTATGGAAACCTCTTGAGGTGTTTTATCTGTATCAATAAAAGCTTTAAGCCATTTATAAGAAATTTTCATGATGATGTGTTTGCTGTAATGATAATGAAGCCGATATTAAATCAATCATGCTTTAATTAATAAAGGGCAAAAATAGGAAATTAAGCCTAAAATTAAAGTAAACCTTCGTCTGCAAAACTAAAATAACCAGCATCAGTAAATATTACATGGTCCAGAATAGAAATATCTATTAGTTTACCAGCCTGTTTTAGTTTTTTAGTGAGGTCTACATCTGCCTGACTTGGCTTTAAATTGCCAGAAGGATGATTATGTGAAAGGATAATATTGGCCGCATTATTCTCTAAGGCTGCTTTAAAAATAATTTTAGGATCGGCAACGGTGCCTGCCTGCCCGCCTTTTGAGATCAACACTTTGTTGAGGACTTTATTTGCCCTGTTCAAAAGAATAATCCAAAATTCTTCATGAAAAATATCAGAATAATAAGGAGACAATAAATTATAAATGTCTTTAGATGTGGTAATTTTTTCTGGGTTTACCAGTTCAACATCCTTTCTTCTGCGTCCCAATTCTAAAGCAGCTATGATTGATATGGCTTTTGCTTCTCCAATACCCCTAAACTTACAAAGCTCCTGAACGGATAATTTCGCCAACGCATTTATATCGTTTTGACAGGAAAATAAAATTCTTTTGCTAAGGTCAACTGCAGATTCTGTTGTGGATCCAGAACCAATCAGTATTGCGATCAGTTCCGCATCTGTAAGGGTTCTCCTGCCTTGAGCTAAAAGTTTCTCTCTTGGCTGGTCTTCTTCTGCCCAAGTTTTTATGGTGATTTTATTTTCATAGGATGAATTCATGAATAAAAATACAGAATAATTGGAAACAAAAAAAGCAGCACTCTTTTCAGAATGCTGCTTTGTAAAGTATTTTTTCTCTTATAAAGAGTTAACGAACTTAGTCAGTTTTGACTTGTTGTTAGCTGCTTTATTTTTGTGGATCACATTTTTCTTAGCCAAACGGTCTAACATAGAAGTTACTTTAGGCAATAAAGCCTGTGCTTCTTCTTTAGACACAGCGTTACGCAATTTCTTTACGAAAGTTCTAGTAGTTTTTGCTTGGTATCTGTTACGTAAGCGTTTTGCTGCGTTAGATCTAATTCTCTTTAATGCCGATTTATGATTTGCCATTGTTAGCTTTTTATTCCTTATCTAAATATCCCTGTATTCGGGGTTGCAAATATAGGTCGAATAATTCTAAATACAAATTCAAATTTAAAAAAAATTTAACGCACATTTCTATTGATTATTAAATGTATCACTTAAATTTAGAAATGAAATTAAAAAGAGTGATTTTAATGCTCGTGATTCCTGCTTTGGTTCTATGTGGATCGTGGGGATTTTTTGCGCATCAAAGAATCAATCGTTTGGCTATTTTTACCCTCCCAAAAGACCTGATCGGCTTTTATAAAAGTAATATTAATTATATTACAGAACATGCTGTTGACCCAGATAAGCGCAGATATGCAGATTCTTTAGAAGCACCACGCCACTATTTAGATGCAGATCATTATGGAAAAGAGCCTTTTACCATCATCCCACGAAAGTGGAATGATGCCAGCAAAAAGTTAACTGAAGATACTTTATATGCTTACGGAATTGTGCCTTGGCAAATCCAACGGACTTATAATAAACTCGTCACTGCTTTTCAGAACAGAGATTCTATTCTTATTCTAAAATATTCGGCAGATTTAGGTCATTACATTGCGGATGCTCATGTTCCATTACACACTTCGGAAAATTATAATGGACAAATGACCAACCAAGTAGGTATCCACGGTTTTTGGGAAAGCCGGTTGCCAGAGCTTTTTGCCAATGACTATGATTATTTTGTAGGTAAAGCCAAGTACATCAATAACCCTTTAAACAAAGCATGGGACATTGTAGAAAATACCTTTACCATGTTAGATTCTACTTTAACTATTGAAAAGAAATTAAATAAAATCTTTCCTTCAGACAGGAAATACACTTATAACGAACGTAATAATAAGGTGATCAAAGAATACTCCATTGATTACTCCACAGCTTATCATAAAGCGCTAAATGGGATGGTGGAACGACAAATGCGCAGTTCAATTTTAGATGTAGGCAGTTTTTGGTATTCTGCATGGGTGGATGCCGGCCAACCGAATATGAAAAATTTAGTAAGAACTACTCAAACAGCGGAAGAAAAAAAGAAAGTGGAAGAAGAAGAAAAAATCTATTTGAAAGGTAAAGCTTTAGGAAGGCCCGAAACAAGATGATTATTGATTTTTATATAAAATTAATTGAATAGTATTTTTTACCAACCTATATTTTAAATAAACAGCCCTTAATGATTTAATAAAAATATTCTGGTTTTGTTTCCAATCTACTCTCTGCATTGTGCTAGGCTCGGCAGAAGTGTTCATCTGTTCAAACATTGCCTTAAAATCTTTTATAAACAATCCTTTTCCTTTATTCTTGATAAAAGAAAGGCACATGTCAAACTCTGTTAAATCTCCGCTTAAATCTTCTCTATACCGGTCAAATTTATCAAAGAAGGTGCTTCTTCTTAAATGAGGATGGTCACTATAAATATAAAATTTGATGTGATCTGATTTAAAAAGAGAGTTGCTAAATACCATTTCAGAATATTTAGCATCATATTTTTTTAAATAGGGATATTTAAAATAGGCATAAAAACGTATCAAGTCAACGTTTATATCTGTGTTCATTATTTCAATTGCCCTAGGAAAATTATTATTAAAGCCGGGCTCTGGAACAAAATCTTCTTGTACATAAAGGGTGTAAGGTTTTGCTACTCCATCTTGCCCCTTATTAATATTGTTCCCTAACCCTTTATTGTCTTTGGCCATTACCAGGTTAAAACTATAAGTCTCCTGAAGTTTTTTAAGTTCTGCCAAGTGTTCAGGCCTACTTCCATCATCAGAAACCAAAATATTTCCAAAGGATGTTGAAAGGTTTTCAAAAGCCTTCAATAACCGCTCTAGAGAGCTACTTCTGTTAAAGTGGGTAATTAATAATTCTACGTCTTGATAATGGTAATCCATAAATATTTCCAACAACAACGTCTGGCCGATGATTGGATGATGCGATAATAATAAAAAAACATAAGAATCCGCTTAAAAAATAACCGCAATGTTATATTTGCAGCATCATGGCAAATAACAACGAAGAACTTTTTAAAAATGTAATCTCACACGCTAAGGAATATGGTTTCGTATTTCAGAGCAGTGAAATATATGACGGCTTAAGCGCAGTTTATGATTATGGCCAATTGGGAGCCGAGTTAAAAAACAATATAAAAACTTATTGGTGGAAAGCCATGGTGCAAATGCATGAAAATATTGTAGGGATTGATTCTGCAATATTTATGCACCCTAAAGTGTGGAAAGCAAGTGGTCACGTAGATGGTTTCAGCGACCCCATGATTGACAATAAAGACTCTAACAAACGGTACAGAGCTGATCAGTTATTGGAAGATAAAATTACTAGTTATGAGGGTGAAGGCGAAAAGGAAAAAGCTGAAAGCCTGCAATTAGAAATGGATAATGCGCTTAAAGCGGAGGATTTACCTCGTTTAAAAGCATTAATTGAAGAGCATAAGATAAAGTGCCCCATTTCTAAAACTAGCAATTGGACGGATGTCCGTCAGTTTAATTTGATGTTTTCTACGCAGTTTGGCGCAATGGCCGAAGGTGCAGAAGAAGTTTACCTCCGCCCAGAGACGGCACAAGGGATTTTTGTGAATTTCTTAAACGTACAGAAATCAGGAAGGATGAAAATCCCTTTTGGGATTGCGCAAATTGGTAAAGCTTTCAGAAACGAGGTAATTGCCCGTCAGTTTATTATGCGGATGCGTGAGTTTGAACAGATGGAAATGCAGTTTTTTGTGCGTCCTGGCACAGAGATGGAATGGTACAACAAATGGAAAGAAACCCGTTTAAAATGGCATTTGGCATTGGGCACCAATCCAGCAAAATACAAATACCACGATCATGCTAAGCTGGCTCATTACGCCAATGCAGCAGTTGATATTGAATTTGAATTCCCTTTCGGATTTAAAGAAGTAGAAGGAATACATTCCCGTACCGATTTTGATTTAAGTCAGCATCAAGAGTTTTCTAGAAAGAAAATGCAATATTTTGACCCTGAAGTTGATCCAGATACAGGAAAACCTTTTGGGAATTATGTCCCTTATGTAATTGAAACTTCTATAGGTTTAGACCGTTTTTTCCTAGTTACACTCATCAATTCTTTTGAAGAAGAAGATTTAAGTACTGAAGAAAAGACAGATTCCAGATCAGTTTTAAAACTTCACCCAGCCTTAGCTCCTTACAAAGCCGCAGTATTGCCATTGACTAAAAAAGATGGTTTGCCAGAAAAAGCCAGAGAAATTATGGATCAATTAAAATTTGATTTTAACATGGCTTATGATGAAAAAGATGCTATTGGTAAAAGATATCGTCGTCAGGACGCCATTGGCACTCCTTATTGTATCACAATTGATTACGAAACTTTTGAAAACAATACCGTAACCATCCGTCACCGAGACAGCATGGAACAAGAAAGAGTAGCCATTGCTGATCTCCAAAAAATTATTGGCGATTTAGTGAGCTGGAAAAATCTTTTGGGCTAATTTAATTAGAAAAGCAAAACCTGTTCGCTATAGGTTTAGCCAGTCCCGTCATTCATTACAATCCCTTTTTTGTGAAAAACAAAAAGGGGATTTTTATTGCTACCGGGTTTATTTAACAAAAGCCTTTGCACAAAAACAAAATCACTTTGCAATAGGCATTTACAATAAATAAAAAATTCAAACGTACTATTAATTACAGTAACCGTTTGAAATTTGAACCTTATTTTTATCTCCTTCTTACCAAGCTTCTTCGCATTGGCTCCTGTAATGGTTGATAATGGAGCTATGCGTTCATTTAACAACGAAGAGATTTCTTATTTCTCAGAAACCGCTTTTTATAAAAACAGCATGTTAAGCCGATGGGAACAGCCTATTAAAGTTCAGTGTTTAGGAAAACTAAAATATTCCCGTTTTAGATAAAAAAACAATTAATATGCTCTATCGCAGTAATATTTCATTAAATTGCACAAAGCAACAATTTAATCTGATATATGGTAGACAATTGTTTTAAAGTCATTTGATTGTACTTCTAGGGTAATGTCAAAGTCATTACTAGGTTAAACAAGGTTACTAATCGTTTTAAAACGTATTAATATATAAAGAAGGATACTTTAAATAAAAGCTTATGAGGATTAGAAAGAAAAGAGTCAAAGTTTATTCGTTAACAAGTGTTTTATCTATGGTTTTGCTTTTCACATTTTTAAGTGTGAGTTGGAAAACAGATAGAGCTGTAAATTCTTTAACAGATTCTACAGCTATCCAAACTAATTTTGGAAATAAAGAAATTGCATCAGTTGCGTTAAGCAATTATATCAATAACATTTACACTCAGTCTTCTTTACAGAAATCAAATCTTTCATTTTCTGTTTTTGAAAAGGCCATTACAGGTTTTTTAAACCTAAAGAGTGAAAACATGCTTAATCAAGATAAAGATATTTTGACCATTGTTGATTTTACAAAATCAAGCTCTATTAAGAGAATGTGGATTATTGATCTTAAAAATAAAGAATTATTGTTAAATACTTACGTAGCTCATGGGCAGGGAAGTGGAGTAGATATGGCTACGGCGTTTTCAAATACCGAAGAATCACACCAAAGTAGTTTAGGTTTTTATGTTACCAATGAAACTTATTTTGGTAAGCATGGCCTTTCCCTTAAGTTGGACGGTTTTGATAAAGGAACAAATGATTTAGCAAGAAACAGAGCCATTGTGGTTCATGGTGCTTCTTATGTAAGTGAAAGCTTTATTAAGCAAACCGGAAGATTGGGAAGAAGTTTTGGATGTCCTGCCGTACCAGTTGAACTAAATAATCAAATTATAAATCTTATAAAAAGTAAAACTTGCCTATTCATTAATGGAAATAGCCAACACTATCAATCGGCATTATTAAATCAGGCTAACCTTCTAACCAAGATTGACACTATTACTCAATCATAATTAGATTTTAAAAATAAAATTCATAAAAGTTTTCTTTTCAGGAAGCTTTTTTTTTGAATTATAATTTAAATTGCCCCTGTAACCAATTAAGAGATGAAAATTTATTTCAGATTATTGATCATTTTTGCATTATTACCCCTTTTCAGTACTGCTCAAAAATTAAAATCACAGCGGTTTTACCATCTTATTATAGGCACTTATACCAAAACTCAGGACAAAGGCTTATTTGCATACAAATTTGACAGCCAAACCGGCAAATTAAGTTTTGAATCTAATAGTGAAGGCATAAAAAATCCATCATATCTGGCAATTACAGAAGACGGAAAAAATATTTACACTGTAAATGAAAGCGGTACAGATAGAAAAGGAGGAGTAAGCGCTTTTAATTTTGATGCCAAAAGTGGAAAAATAACGTTCATCAATCAGGAAGAAACAATTGGTGCAGGACCTTGTTACCTCAGCATTGCTCCAGATGGGAAATTTGTATTCACTGCTAATTATACTGGCGGTAGTGTGAGTGTTTTACCTATCCAAAAAGATAAAAGTGTTGGAAAATTAAAGCAGCTGATTCAACATGAAGGTTCAAGCATTGATAAAAGCAGACAAAAAGAACCTCACGCACATTCAGCCATCTTTTCACCAGATGGTTCTACTCTTTTCTCCGCAGACTTAGGCACTGATAAACTTTACGCCTATAATTATGATTCATCATTTAGTAAACCATTGCAAGATGCGGCGCAACCTTTTGTAACTATTACGCCTGGTTTTGGACCAAGACATTTCGTTTTTAATAAAAATGCTGATAAAGTTTACCTCCTTTCAGAAATGAGTGCAGAAGTAACAGTTTTTGAATATAAAGACAAAGTGCTTCATACTATTCAGAACATCAGTTTAAACAATGAAGATTTTAAGGGCACAAATGGTGCAGCGGATATTCATCTTTCTAATGACGGGAAATTTCTTTACGCAACAAACAGAGGTTCAGTAAATGAAATTGTAATTTTTAAAGTTGATGCTGAAAGCGGGGAACTCAGCAAAGTAGGATCAGAAAGCAGTAAAGGAAAAGCACCAAGAAATTTCATCATAGACCCAACGGATCAGTTTCTATTGGTTGCAAATCAAAACTCCGATGATATTTATGTTTTTAAAAGGGACAAAGAAACTGGCTTATTATCTTATACTGGCGAGAAAGTAGCAATTGGCAGTCCCGTTTGTTTAAAAATGACGCCTGTAAAATGATAATGAGTTTTACAATTGCAGACAAAAGTTAGAAAACATCTCTCCCATTAGATAGCTTATCCTTAAATGAGAATTTTATTTCTGTCTGTTCTTTCGCTTATCTGTTACTTTAATGCCTTAGGACAAAATAGATTAGATAGTGCTAAAACCATCAATGAAGTTATTGTTAAGGCTTATCTTTCAGATCAAAAATTAATTACGCTTCCCTCAACAGCTATCCTAATTAATCAGTTGCAATTACAAAAAAGCAGTGTACAATCAATCCTTCCTGTTCTTAATGGAGTAAGTGGCGTAAAAATGGAGGAAAGATCGCCCGGAAGCTATCGTCTTTCTATTAGGGGGAGTCTTTTACGCTCTCCTTTTGGGGTGAGAAATATTAAAATTTATTATGATGATTTTCCACTTACCGATGCTGGAGGCAATACTTATATCAATTTGATTGATCAATCTGCCATTCAAAATATAGAAATTTTAAAAGGACCAGATGGTAGCCTGTTCGGAGCAAATTCAGGTGGTGTAGTTTTAATTAATTCACAGGCTAAAACCGATGAAATAAAACTGAACTTGGGCGCTGGCTCTTATGGTTTGGTAAAAGAAAATATCAGTCTAAATAAAGTCCATTCTAATTTCGAGTATAATATTCATCAGGCTTTTCAAACTTCTGATGGCTACCGTGACCATAGCAATTTAAAGAGATGGTTTTTTCAGGCAGGTGAAAAATTAAATTATAATAAAAAGGGAAGTATTAAATTTTCAAGCTTTTACAGCGATTTAGGGTATCAAACTCCAGGCGGGTTAACGCTTTCTCAATTGCAGCAAAATCCCAAATCATCAAGACCGGCAACGGCAACTGTGCCAAGTGCAACAGAACAGCAGGCGGGCATTTATAACAAATCTTTATTTGGAGGTTTGCAACATGTTTATCAATTGAACAACCATTGGAAACATACCATTTCTTTTTCTGGTTTAACCACCGATTTTCAAAATCCATTTATTACGAACTATGAAAAAAGAAAAGAAAATTCATTTGCAATTAGAACTTTTCTGGAATATAAAAATGATGCTTCTACAAATCTAAAATATCATTGGCATTTAGGATGGGAGTTTCAGAATACCAACTCAGCTATTGTTAATTATGCAAATAACAAAGGTAAACCAGCCAATGTATTGGCTGCAGACAGAATTAAAAATCAATCACAGTTTATTTTTACCAGATTTTCTTTTCAAAAGGGATTAAGGTTTAATGCTGAAGCTTCCATAAGTTTAAACTTTGTAAACTTTGGTTTTGAAAAATTACCTGAATCTACCCCTTCATCCATAGTTGGCCAGCAAAACTTGAAGCCACAATTAATGCCTAAACTGGCATTATCCTATCTCATCAATCAAAAATTAGTATGGAGAGCAATGGTGAGCCGAGGTTATTCGCCACCTACCGCTGCAGAAATTAGAGCTTCTGGTGCAAAAATTAATCCCGATTTAAAAGCTGAAAATGGATGGAATTATGAGCTTGGGCTGAGGTTTAGAACACTTTCAGAAAGTATTTTTATTGATATTGCTGCATTTAGCTATCGTTTAAATCAAGCAATTGTAAGAAGGGTTAATGCAAATGACCAAGATTATTACCTTAACGCAGGTGGCACTAATCAAAAGGGTTTAGAGTTGCAGCTAACTGCCAAAATTATTGACCGCTCAAATGGATTAGTTAAAAAGCTAAATGCTAGCTCAGCATTTACTTTAAGTGATTTTAAGTTTAAAGATTATAAAATTGGGAGCAATGATTATTCAGGGAATTTATTGACGGGAATTCCTAAAACAAACATCAGCAGTAACCTTGATTTTAGTTTTAGAAAAGATTTTAACCTATTTATTCAATATCAGTACAATGGAAAAACTTCTTTAAATGATGCTTCTACCGTTTTTGCTGACGATTATCATTTACTATTTATGAAGTTAGGGTGGGAGAAGAAAATCAATAAAACTGTACTTTACATTAATACAGGGGCAGACAATCTATTGAATGTAAATTATAGCTTAGGAAATGATTTAAATGCGTTTGGAAACAGGTATTATAATCAAGCTGCAAAAAGAAATTACTTTTTAGGCTTAGGTATCAAATTATAAAGCTAATCCACTTTTAATTAACTGCTGTTTCTAAACTTAACAATGCGCTATCCAACTATAGCAATTCTTCTTGTTTAAAAGATATAAAATTTCAATCTTCATCACGTTCTCGGGGATCCAAAAAATGGTGTACTGCTTTATAATGAAGGTCAAAGGCTTCTGCAACGCCTCGGTAAACCACTTCTCCACTAATGATGTTTAATCCTTTTAAAAGTTCATAATTATCTAAACATGCTTTCTTCCAACCCTTATCTGCAAGCTCTAAAATATAAGGAAAAGTACTATTGGTAAGTGCTACCGTTGAGGTGTAAGGAACGGCACCAGGCATATTGGATACACAGTAGTGCAAAATCCCATCAACAATATAAGTAGGATTTTCATGCGTGGTTGGTTTACAAGTTTCGATGCATCCACCCTGATCCACAGAAACATCTACAATCACCGTTCCTGGTCTCATTAATTTAAGCATATCACGAGTGATGACTTTTGGAGATTTGCCTCCGGTAATCAATACTGCACCAACAATTAAATCGTGGTTACTTACCAAATTCCTGATATTATACTCGCTACTGTACATGGTTACCACATGTGGCGGTAGCACATCATTAATATATCTTAAACGTTGGATATTGGTATCTATAATGGTAACATGGGCTCCCAAACCAGAGGCCATTTTCGCGGCCTGCACTCCCACCACTCCTGCACCAATAATTAATACTTTTCCCGGGCTTACCCCCGGAACGCCACCTAATAAAATCCCTCTGCCCATCACCGGCTTTTCTAAATACCTTGCGCCTTGCTGAATAGCCATTCTTCCTGCAACTTCAGACATGGGAACTAAAATCGGTAACGTTTTATCTGTTGTTTCTACCGTTTCATAAGCCAAGCAAACAGCGCCGCTGTCCATCATGGCATAAGTAAGTTTTTTATTAGAGGCAAAATGGAAAAAGCTAAATATCAATTGGTCTTTTCTCGCCATTTTATATTCATGCTCTTCAGGTTCCTTAACTTTGATGATCATTTCAGCTCTTCCCCAAATCTCATCCTCTGTCAAAATAATTTCGCCACCTGCCTCCTCATAATCGTCATTTCTGAAACCACTGGCTGCGCCCGAGTGGGTTTCAATTAAAACCTGATGACCTCTTTTAACTAATTCATGAGTACCAGCAGGCGTGAGTCCTACCCTATTTTCATTATTCTTCATTTCCCTAGGAACTCCAATAATCATAATTTCAATATTTTAGATGAATTAATAATCAATTATCAACAAAAGTATCAATATATTAAATATTACCTATGAATATATAAATATTAATATAAAAATACTAATAACACCAATTTTATTCATAAGATTTGATTTTTTAAAGCTTAAAGAAATTGTATTTTAGGATTTTATAAAAAATGATAATCAGGGAAGATCAGGAAAATTTAATATTTATTACCCAACACGATCATGCATATATTGCTGGCGAGTTGCTCTCTAAATTTAAAAAAGATTTTATTGCAGTAGCGCATTTTGAATCGCTGAAATTTGCTGTACACCAACATGATAGGGCTTGGATAACTCCTGACTCCACTCCTATTCTTAACGATATTACTTTATATCCTTATACTTTTGATGATTACCCTGAAAAATTAAAACTTCATTTTTATAAATTAGGAATTGAACAGGTGGATCAGGCAAATTCTTATGCTGCAATTTTATGTAGTATGCATTATGCCAGTTTCTTAAAGGATGCTGAAACTGAAGCTGGTAAACAGTTCTATGAAAGAGAACTCTTAAGACAGAAACACCTGATCAATAAACTTAAGATTCCTCATGATCGATTACTGAATTATCAGCTTAAAATTCTTCAGTTTTGTGATAACCTCTCCTTGTTTATTTGTATGAATAAGCCGGGCGTTGCTAAAAGTGATGAAGTGGGATTATTTAAAAATGGATTTATAAATTCTGAATTTTTCAGCGTTAATGGCGATAGAAACATAAATGCTTCATTTGTGAAAGACAAGAATATCGTGAAGTTTACTCATTCTCCATTTGAGGAACCTTTTGATGTCAAAGTTCATGTTAAAAGAATTGCTAAACAGCTCATTAAAGATATAGGTATTTCAAAAGCCTATGAAAAAGAGCCCGTTACTTTTTACACAGTTAGATTTATCTAACATACATTTTTTAAAGTC
>JBDSHZ010000047.1:0-14485 GCA_039918235.1 Pelobium sp. | reverse complement strand
AAACAATGGTGAACAGCACCTTTGACATGTCCAAGACTGCTGCTGAGCTTTCGCTCGGTTTAATTGGGGTCATGACTTTTTGGTTAGGCATCATGAAAATTGGAGAAAAGGGAGGAATGATCAGCATTTTCGCTAAGATAGTTGGTCCTTTTTTCCATAAAATATTCCCTGAAGTTCCAAAAAATCACCCAGCCCTAGGTGCAATTCTGATGAATTTTTCAGCCAATATGCTTGGATTAGACAATGCGGCTACTCCTCTCGGCTTAAAAGCCATGAAAGAACTGCAAGAGCTCAATCCAAATAAGGAGACTGCTTCTAATGCACAAATCATGTTTCTGGTACTCAATGCCTCTAGCTTGGTATTAATTCCTACGAGTATTATGGCTTTCAGGAAAGCTTCCGGAGCAGTTAACCCTTCAGATATATTTGTCCCTTGTATGCTGGCTACTTTTTTCTCTACCCTAGTGGGATTAATTGTGACTGCCATTTATCAAAAAATAAACCTATTTCAAAAGACGATACTCCTATATTTAGGAGCTATTGCTGCTTTTATTTTTGGTTTACTCTATTATTTTACCACCATTTCACAAGAAAGAATAGAGCTGATTTCCAGCGTATTTGGGAATGTATTGTTATTCACCATCATTATTTCCTTTATTGCCCTTGCGTTATTTAAAAAAGTGAATGTCTTTGAAACTTTTATAGATGGCGCAAAAGAAGGTTTTGATGTAGCCATCAAAATCATTCCGTATTTAGTGGGTTTATTGGTTGCGATTGGTGTTTTAAGAGGTTCGGGTGTTTTAGATTTTGTGACTGAAGGAATTGGTCACTTATTTAAACTTTTAGGAATGGATACTTCATTTGTACCTGCCTTACCCGTAGCATTTATGAAACCTTTAAGCGGTGGTGGTGCCAGAGGATTAATGGTAGAACTCATGCAATCAACTGGAGCAGACAGCTTTGCATCTAGAGTGGCTTGTGTAATCCAAGGATCTACAGAAACTACATTTTATGTATTGGCAGTTTATTTTGGCTCTGTTTCTATTAAAAACACCCGTCATGCAGTGCCCGCTGCTTTATTGGCAGAATTGGCCGGTGTAATAGCAGCCATTGTAATTGCTTATATATTTTTTAAATAATTAGGAATGAGAAAGAGATTGGCATTAATTGCCCACGACGGAAAAAAAGCAGAAATGGTAGGTTTTGTAAAAGACCATTATGAAATATTATCAACAATGGATTTAACTGCCACCGGAACTACTGGTGGTTATATAGCGCAGACTGGATTAGAGGTGGATAAGAAATTAAGCGGCCCTAAAGGCGGAGATGCGCAAATTGCGGCAATGGCTGCTGAAGGTAAATTAGATGGGATTATATTTTTTAGAGATCCACTAGGCAAACATCCGCATGAACCTGATGTACAGATGCTCATGAGAATCTGCGATGTTGCAAACGTCCCTATTGCTACCAATCCCGCTACTGCAAAACTAATTTTAGCAGGGCTTTCTCTTTAATTTCAGTCTTTATAAAAGAAAACAACTCCGTCTTTCCTATCTTTTCCGGGTCTCCTTGATAAGTAATTTTCTATTCTTTTCAAGCGTTACCCTCATGATTTAAATTTCTTGGTTCAATAATCTGATGATTAAATCTTAACTTTAAA
Source organism: Pelobium sp. (assembly GCA_039918235.1). Classification (GTDB taxonomy): domain Bacteria; phylum Bacteroidota; class Bacteroidia; order Sphingobacteriales; family Sphingobacteriaceae; genus Pseudopedobacter. The sequence goes on along the minus strand of JBDSHZ010000047.1, from coordinate 12,825 downwards.
ACCTACGTACAATTTTAATTAACCTTTTAATTACATGAAGAAGATATTATTTGCAGGCTTAATCTTATGCTCCTCTTATAGCTTTGCACAAAAAAGCCTCACCCCAGAAATGTTGTGGAAATTAGGCCGAGTGAGTGGAGAAACTTTAACAGCTGATCAAAAGAGTGTGATTTATGGTGTTTCTAACTATGATTTAGCTACCAACAAATCTGAAAGAAATTTATTCAGTATTCCTTTAACAGGCGGTACAGCTAAGCAAATCACCAAAACAGTTGGCGGAGAATCTATAGTAGATGTGAATAAATCTACAGGGAAAATTATTTATAGCTCTAAAGGTCAGCTTTGGGAAATGAATGCTGATGGCAGTGCCCCAAAACAACTCACCAATGAAAAGGAAGGTTTGGAAAACGTCCGCATAGCGTCTGATGGAAAACATATTCTTTTTACAAAAGAGGTCGCTATCATTAAAAATATAGCAAATGACAAATATCCTGATCTGCCAAAATCAAATGCGTACATCTATGAAAATTTAAACTACAGACATTGGGATACTTGGGAAGACGGTAAATTTTCACATGTTTTTTACGCTCCCTATGAAAACGGAAAAATTGGAGAAGCCACAGACATCATGAAAGATGAGCCTTATGATTCTCCGCAGAAACCTTTTGGAGGATTGGAGGACATTCAGTGGAATCCTGATGGAAAATCCATCATTTACGTTTCCAAGAAAAAGTTTGGTAAAGATTATGCCGTAAGCACCAACACCGATATTTATAGGTATGAGTTAGCTCACAAATCAACTGTAAATCTTACCGATGGCATGTTAGGTTATGATACCCAACCCGCATATAACAAAGATGGTTCACGTTTAGCGTGGACAAGTATGATGGAAGATGGTTACGAATCAGATAAAAGCAATATCATTATTTACGATTACAAAGTTAACCAATGCTATAACCTCACTAAAGACTGGGATGAAACCGTAAGCAGTTTTGTTTGGAGCAGTGATTTTACAAAAATATATTTCTTAGCCTATGATAACGGAACGGAGCAATTATTCGAAATAACTTTGAATAAAGATCTTGCAACCAATACTGTTCAAAACATCAAAGAAATTACCAAAGGAAGATGGGATATTAACGGAATAGTTGGGCAAAGTGACAATACAATGGTTGTTTCCCGTACAGATATGAATCACGCTGCGGAGCTTTTTAAAGTGGATTTAAAAACTGGATTACTTGCTGAGCTGACCACTGTAAACAAAGAAACTTATGCTGGAATTGCCATGAGCGAAATTGAAGCCAGAAATGTTAAAACTTCTGACGGTAAAGACATGCTCACTTGGGTGATTTATCCTCCGGGATTTGACCCTGCAAAAAAATACCCTACCCTATTATATTGCCAAGGTGGACCGCAGTCTGCTTTATCGCAGTTTTATTCTGTAAGATGGAATTTTCAATTAATGGCGGCGCAAGGTTATATTATTGTAGCCCCAAACAGAAGAGGAATGCCGGGTCACGGGATTGAATGGAATAAAGAAATTAGTGGAGATTGGGGTGGACAAGCGATTAAAGATTACCTGTCAGCGATTGATGATGTCTCCAAAGAAAATTATGTAGATAAAAGCAGAATAGGATGTGTTGGAGCAAGTTATGGCGGTTATTCTGTTTATCAGTTAGCTGGTGTGCATCAAAACAGATTTAAAACTTTTATTGCTCACGACGGGTTATTTGACCTTAGAAGTTGGTATGGAACTACCGAAGAGCTATTCTTTGCGAATAAAGATATTGGTGGTGCTTATTGGAATGCTACACCTCCAAAGTCTTACAAAGATTTTAATCCGGCAGAATTTGTTAAGAATTGGAATACGCCAATGATGATTATTCAAGGAGGAAATGATTTTAGAGTACCTGTTGAACAAGGATTAGAAGCATTTCAGGCAGCGCAACTAAAAGGGATAAAAAGCAAATTACTTTACCTTCCAGAAGAAAACCATTGGGTATTGAGTGGGCAAAATGGAATAGTTTGGCAAAGAGAATTCTTTAGCTGGCTAAAGGAAACCCTATAAAACAAGAAAGTCGGATCTAAAATCCGACTTTCTTGTTTTACAATAAAGTTTGGACAAAAGTCCCTCCTATCTTAATCAACTCTTTATCAGTAAGTATTTCACTGCTGTGTTGATGCTTTAGGAGTATCGTTTCGTTTACTTTGATGAAACCATTCGTCAACTTGATGATGATTACATTATCATTATAATGGAAATGCTCAATGTAAGCACCAATTTCTGCTTTGTAAGCTTTCACCTTCCTGATCAAATAAATGAGATCATTCTTCTGAGCCTCTGAATCAAGATCTAATAAAGACATTTTACAAAAGTACTTGTTTTAATATGCTACGTATATTATGTTATCCTTAACTCCTAACAAATATAGTTTTAATGTTAACATTAATTTAACATAAAATGTACCATTCATTATTTACAGCAATGGCTTAATATCAATTTCTATTTCAAAATTTGGAATTGACAAAGAAAATAGGTTATTTTTGCTTTAATGAAATTTTTTAAGAACGGTATAATTGTTTTTCTTTCAGCGATGGTGTTTCTCACCTCATCGGGATTGACAGTTAATTTACATTACTGTGCTGGAAAATTAGCCAAAGTTGGTTTACAAAAAGAACATGTAAACTGTATGATGGATAGCAAAGTAACTGCTTCAAATTTTAATGCTACCATTAGCCAAAAAAACAACTGTTGCCAAAATCAACAAGTTAAAGCAAGCATTGATCAGAAAATAAACGATAGCAAAGTAAAACAAGAAAATAATTTCTTAAGTCCTTTTACTTTTATTCAAACTTACTTCACCTCTATTTTCAGCTTTGGAAATAATGATGAAGATCAGGAAAAAACTGAACACATTTCCCTATTCCCCATGCTCAAAGAAGGATTGTACATCCTTTTGCAACAATTCCGTAATTAGCATTTCCTTTCTCTCTTCACTCCATTAAATTTCAGCTTTCAGCTGATCAATTCTTTTTTTTTATTTTTTTTCATGATTGAGAAATTAATTGCGCTTTCACTCCGCAACAGATTTATAGTTTTACTATTGGCAACAGTTGTTTTTGGCTTCGGCATTTTTGCCATCCAAAACAATAAGATTGATGCCATCCCTGATCTTTCAGAAAATCAGGTGATTGTATTTACCGAATGGCAAGGACGAAGTCCGCAAATTATTGAAGACCAAATTACCTATCCTTTGGTAACTGGCTTACAGGGCATCCCTAATGTAAAGTATGTAAGGGCAAATTCCATGTTTGGGATGAGTTTCATTTACGTGATTTTTAAGGATGGTGTAGATAATTATTGGGCCAGGTCAAGGGTTTTAGAAAAACTCAGCACCATTAACAATACCATGCCGAGAGGTGTTTCGCCTAGTTTAGGTCCGGATGGAACCGGAGTTGGCCATGTACTTTGGTACACCCTAAAAACTGATGGAATGGATTTAGGCGAGCAAAGGGCCACCCAAGATTGGTACATCAAATTTGCACTTCAAAATGTAGATGGCGTAAGTGAAATTGCTTCTTTTGGTGGTTTCCAAAAACAGTATCAAATCACCATCGACCCTAATAAAATGACTTATTTTAAGGTAGGGATTAAGGAGGTAATGGATGCCGTGAACGCCAATAATAATGAAGCCGGTGGCAGGAAGTTTGAGCTGGGAAGTTCAGGATATATCATTAAAACTTCTGGTTATATTAAATCTATTAATGAGCTAGAAAACATCGCCATTAAAACCAACAACTCCATCCCTGTAAAGGTAAAAGATATTGCCACTGTACAAATGGCAGGCGAAGGACGTTTGGGGATTTTTGACCTGGACGGTAATGGAGAAGCTGTTGGCGGAATTGTGGTGATGAGAAGTGGGGAAAATGCGGATGAAGTGATTAAGCGAGTGAAATTGAAAATGAATGAAGTTGCTAAAGGATTGCCAGAGGGCATGTCGTTCAACATTGTTTATGACAGGGGGAAATTGATTGAAGAATCTATCAACAGCATTCGGAACACCTTAATAGAAGAAATGATTGTGGTTTCCCTCATCGTCATTATTTTTCTGTTGCATTGGCGAAGCGCCGTGAGCATCATCATCCAAATCCCAATCACCATTGCAGCGAGTTTCATTTTGTTAAATGCATTTGGGATCAGTTCCAATATCATGTCGTTAACTGGTATCGCATTGGCCATTGGCGTAATTGTAGACAACGGGATCATCATGAGTGAGAATGCTTATAAACAGCTATCTATTAGGCAGGAAGAACTCAATTCAAATTTAAAATCGGAATAAATATGAAAAACATATTCAAAAAAAGTTCCGAAAAGAACTACATCAAACTCGACGATAAAGAACGCCTGAACATCATCGAAAAAGCTTGTAAACAAGTTTCTAGAGGAGTTTTTTATTCTACCATTATTATCATTACTTCCTTTTTACCTGTTTTTATGCTGACGGGGCAGGAAGGAAAACTATTTCATCCCTTGGCTTATACCAAAACTTTTATCCTTTTAGTAGATGCTTTTTTGGTGGTGACATTAGCTCCGGTATTGATTTCCTTTTTTATGAAAGGAAGGTTTAGACCAGAGAACCATAACCCCATCAATCGGTTTTTAGAAAGGATTTATGAACCGGCTATCAAAGCTTGTTTGAAGTATCGCAAGACTACTTTAGGGATAAATATTTTGGCATTGCTCATCAGTATTCCTTTGCTATTTAGCTTAGGGAGAGAATTTATGCCTCCATTAGATGAGCAATCTATCTTATTTATGCCGGTGACTTTGCCCGATATTTCTAACTCAGAAATCAAGCGGATTTTACAGGTGCAGGATAAAATTATTAAATCTACCCCGGAAGTAGCACAGGTGTTAGGAAAGGCCGGTAGGGCAAATACGCCAACTGATAATTCCCCAATCAGTATGATAGAAACCATTATTCAGTTGAAACCTAAAAGCGAATGGCGGGCAGGCATGACCAAAAAGAAGATTATTGAAGAGTTGGATGGAAAACTGCAAATCCCGGGTGTAGTAAACGGCTGGACACAGCCCATCATCAACCGCATCAATATGCTTTCAACAGGTATCAGAACAGATGTTGGGGTAAAAGTTTACGGTCAGAACTTAAAAAATATCTATGAGGTAGAAGAGCAGCTAAAGTCTAAACTGGAAGGGATTCAAGGCGTAAAAGATTTATATGTTGAACCCGTTACCGGTGGTAAATATCTGGAAATCAATATCAATAAAGAGCAAATCTCAAGATATGGTTTAACCATTGATGATGTAAATGCAACGGTAGAAGCTGCCATTGGAGGCAATTCTTTTGCAAATACCATTGAAGGCAGAGAACGGTTTGGAATTGCGATCCGTTTAGGACAAGATTACCGGAACAGCATAGAAAAACTAAAGCGAATTCCACTCCAATCTACAGATGCAGGAACCATTCCACTTTCTGCTGTAGTGGATTTTAAATTAACTGACGGACCGCCAATGATTACTTCAGAAAATGCGCTGTTGCGTGGAGCGGTGATGTTTAATGTGCGGGACAGAGATTTGGGAACAACCGTTCAGGAAGCCATCGAAAAAATAGATCAGGAACTCAATTTACCAAAGGGATATTTTATAGAATGGAGCGGGCAATACGAAAACTTGATCCGCGGACAAAAAACCTTATTACTCATTTTACCCATTGTCCTCATCGTCATATTTCTGTGCCTTTACCTTGCTTTTAAATCTGCAAGGGAAGCGCTATTGAGTTTAATCACCATTCCTTTTGCTTTAATTGGTGGTGCCTATATGGTTTATTTCTATAGCGTTAACCTTTCTATAGCAGTTGCGGTTGGCTTTATTGCATTGTTTGGAATTGCAGTTGAAACTGGAGTGGTGATGGTGATTTATTTGAACGATGCCATGCAACAATTGGTCAAAGAAAAAGGAAATTCAAGAGAAACCATTACTAAAGAAGACCTCAAAGAATACGTAATTAGAGGTGCAGCCAAACGCTTGCGTCCAAAAATAATGACCGTTTGTGTAGCGCTCTTTGGATTGATTCCTGTTTTGTGGAGTACTGGCGTGGGCAGTGATGTCATGTTGCCAATTGTACTGCCAATGATAGGCGGTGTGTTGACTTCTTCCACACATATTTTATTGGTAACGCCTTTGATATTTTTAATGACAAAAGAATATGAACTTAAAAAATTTGGAAAATTGGAGGTGCTGGATGTTACACACTAAAAAATACTTTCTTACGCTTACGCTACTGCTTTCAGGTTTTGCAAATGCTTTTGCTCAGGAAAAACTAGGTTTAGATAGCTTGATTCAGCTCATCAAAAAAGACAATCCTGAATTGAAGGTTTATGATTTACAAATTAAAGGTGAGGATGCCAAAATTGAAGGTGCAAGTGCTTGGATGGCACCAGTTGTAGGGGTATCTAGTTTTATGACCCCTTATAACAATTTCTCGAGACCGGGCAATCAGCAGGATGGCTCTTTGATGTTCATGGCCGAACAGAAATTCCCGAACAGAAGTAAAATTAACAGTACCAAAGATTTTTATGCCTCACAAGTGGCAATCACTAAAGAAGGAAAGGCAGCCGACTTTAATGAACTAAGAGCCATTGCCAGGTCTGTTTATTTTGAGACTGTAATTCTTCAAAAGAAATTAAAGTTTGATCAACAAAACCTAGAAATTTTAAAGAATTTAAAGAAACTATCTGAAATTAGGTACACCTATAACAAAGCAGATTTAGCGCAGATTTATCAAATGGAGGCTAAAATCTACCAGCTCCAAAATAAAATATCAGATACTCATGCAAATATTACCATTGGTAAAATTAAGCTCAATACGCTGATGAATAGAAATGCGGCAACCACTTTTGAATTAGACACCAATCTAATGGATTTCGCTAACATGGATAACGTTAACCAACAGGAAATCAGCAAAGAAAGAAGTTTAAGTAAACAATATGATGCACAGATTAAAAGCTTGCAATTAGAGAATAAAATGATTGCTGCTGATGCCAAGCCTGAGCTGAATTTGCAAGTTAACCATATGATTACTTACAATACCACCCAATCAAATCAATTTAGTTTACTAGCGGGGATCAGCATCCCTTTTGCGCCATGGGCTTCCAAATCATATCAATCTAAATTAAAAGTTAATGAATTGGAGACGGCTGCCCTGCAACAGCAAAAAGAAAGTTTCATTGTCAATAATACTGGAATGATTACCGCTCAAGAAGAACATTTAAAGCACATGAAAATGGAAATTGAAATGTACGGGCAAAAAATTATCCCGGCATTTCAAAAAAGTTATGAAGTAAACCTATTGAACTATCAAGAAAATAAAAACGATTTATCCATGGTATTAAATGCTTGGAAAGATTTGAATGAAGCGCAATTAGAGGCGCTGGATTTATCAAACAATTATTATCAAATGCTAGCGGAATATGGAAAGAATGTGGAGAGATAGTTTTGAGGTAGAAAGATTTAAGGAACAAGGAATAAGGATTAAAGAGCAAAGATTAAAATCTACGTCTCAATTTTCAATCTTTATTCTTTACTCTTTGTTTTTTACTCTCTTAATGCGTTACCAGAATATAATTAGAGGAATAAGGATTAAGAAGCAAGGATGGAAATATTCGCATTGCTATACAGTCTTTATTCTTTGCTCTTTTTTCTTTACTCTTTTAACGGCTTGTCAAAACAAAAGTATTTCTAACAATAATCATGTACCTGAAACAAAATACACCTGCGCTATGCACCCGCAGATTATGGAGGATAAACCTGGCTCCTGCCCTATTTGTAATATGGATTTGGTTCCAGTTCATCCACATGCTGTTAAAATGGAAGTTGATGCCGCTCTTTCCGATTTAATTGAACCTACCAATGAGGTAGTTACAGGAAATGTAAAAACCATTAGCGTAAGGCAAAGCACTTTAAAAGATACCATCCATGCCAATGGAATGGTGAATTACAATAGCAATAATTTAAAGATCATTTCATCTCGCGTAAGCGGAAGAATTGAGAAGCTGTTTGTGAAATTCAATTTTGAAAAGGTGTACAAAGGGCAAAAAATTATGGAGATTTATAGTCCTGATTTGGCTGCAGCACAACAAGAACTGCTTTACCTTAAATCAAACAATGACGTTGCACTTTTGGAGCAGGCCAAAACAAAGCTTAGCTTATTGGGGGTTTCAAACCAACAGCTAAACCAAATTCTTTTGAGTGGCAAAGTGAATTACAGCATCCCTGTTTACAGTGATTACTCTGGTTATTTATTAGATGCCTCAAGCGCAACGCCGAATCAGAATCCCGAAAACCCAACAGCTTTAAATACGGTAAACAATGCGATAGCTATAGTGGAAGGGCAATATGTAAAAACAGGAGAAATGCTTTTTAAACTTTTTAATGATTCGGAAGTGTGGGCTGAATTTTACATTGATGCCTATCAGATGCCTTTGATCCATAAAGGAGATGCGGTAAAAATATTGAAAGGGAATGATGAACAGAATGCCAAAGTCAGCTTGATTCAACCTTATTTTAGCAACGGACAGAATTATGGTGTGTTGAGGATTTACTTGAACAATGCAAAAAAGAGCTTCAAAATTGGGGAACTTTTAAAGCTTGAAATCCCTCTTCCTGAAGAAAATGGTTTATGGGTTCCAGCAGCTGCGGTTTATCAATTAGGAAATAAAGACATCGTTTTTCTAAAAAGAAACAATGTTTTAAAACCTAAAGAGGTGATGGTTGCTCAAAAATCTACAGCAAACTATCTCATTAAATCTGGACTGAAAGCAGGTGATGAAATTGCGGAGAATGCCGGTTACTTAATAGATACCCAAAGTTTTATAAAAGTTAATTGAGATGATGAAGTCATTAAAATATATTTTACTTGGTTTTGCCATCATTTTTATGGTAAGCGCTTGTGATCAAGCAAAAGAAAATCAAGAAAGCGCAAAAACAGCCCTGAAATACACTTGCCCCATGCACCCACAAATCATTGAAGATCAACCGGGCTCCTGCCCTATCTGCAGTATGGATTTGGTTTCGGTAAAATCACAGAATGGAAAGATGGAAATAGAGCTCAGCGAAAATCAGATCAAACTGGCTAACATTAAGACCCTTAAATTAGGGGAAGGAGATTTTGAGGGCACAAAGGTTTTAAATGGCAGGTTGGTGAACAATCCTGAAAACAACAACAGCATTTCGAGTAAATTCCCTGGAAGAGTGGAACAACTTTTTTATAAAGAGGCCGGTATTAAAATTAGTAAAGGGCAGGCGATGTTCAGGATTTACAGCGAAGAACTGCTCTCCCTGCAAAAGGATTTTTTACTCAACGTAAAACAGCAAAACGCTTTCCCAAATGAAGCAATTTATAAAAGATTGACCATGGCCTCTAAGAACAAGCTGCAGTTGTATGGTTACTCAGTAAATCAGATCAATCAGCTTTCTGAACGCAATACCACTCATCCATACCTTACCGTTTATGCGCAAGAAAGTGGCTTAATTACCGCAATCAATATTTCTGAAGGGCAATATGTAACGGAAGGGACACCCATTTTCATGCTCCAGAATCTAAATGATTTATGGATAGAAGCAGAAATTTATCCATCGGAGCTACAGGGTTTAAAAGAAGGTCAAGAAATAAAGGTAAGCATTTCTGGGTTTGCGAATGAACCCATCACTACGAAAGTAGATTTCATCAGTCCGCAGTTAAACGCAGGTAGCCAAATTCTCACGCTAAGAGGAAGTATAAAAAACCCAAATGACAAATACCAGCCGGGGATGCAGGCAGCAATCAATTTATCCACTACCCAAAAAGAAAACAAAATGACTTTACCCATTGCGGCAGTATTGCGTGACGAACAAGGTGAGCATGTTTGGGTAAAAACCGGTAAAGGAAAATTCATATCCCGAATGGTGGAAACTGGGGAAGAAAATGAAAATTCTATAGTTGTAAAAACTGGTCTGAATTACGGGGAAGAAGTGGTGGTGAGCGGTGCTTATTTGTTAAACAGTGAGTTTGTGTTGAGACATTAGTAGGGAGACAAAAGATTTTAAGATGCAAGAACAAAGACACAAGAATCAAGATGCAAGATTGAAGACACAAGATGCAAGAACAAAGAACAAAGACAAAAGATCCTACGATGAGTTTTAGCGGGATCTCTCGAGTGAGGACCCTGCGTTTTAAAAACTGATTTTAAGGCTTCAAACAAATAAAAACACAATAAAACAAAACCTACATAGTTTAATTCAATAGTCAATTTTAAAAATTATAAACAAAAACATGAAAATAAAACCAATCCTTTTTGGCCTATCCACTTTATTGATAGTTGCCTGTAACCAAACTGATAAGAAAATAACCCTCAATCCAACGGAAGACAAAACCGCAACCTTTAAAAACGATCCTTTGCTGGCTGGCTATATGGACATAGAAAAAGCGTTGGTAAATGATGATGCTTCGGCGGCAGCGGATGCAGGAAAAACACTGGCAACAAGTATTAAGACTTTTGATGATAAAAGCTTAACTGCCAAACAGAGCTATATTTTCTTAAAAATGAAAGACGATCTTTTAGAAAATGCAGAACACATCGGAGAAAATGCGGATAAAATCGATCATCAAAGAGAACATTTTAAAATGCTGAGCGAAGATTTCTATGAGTTGCTAAAAAACGTAAAAGCTCCTATCCCATTGTATAAAATCAACTGCCCAATGTATAAAGAGGGTTCTTTCTGGCTGAGCAGCACAAAGGAAGTGAAGAATCCATATTATGGTGCATCAATGAGCACTTGTGGAGAAGTAGAGGAAACACTAAACTAGAAATGGTCTATTCGTTAGTCCATTTTTCGGTTTTAAATTAAAACTAATGAGCACAGGTGGCTTAAGCTACATCATTGCCATCATTTTTTTACCGGCTGAGTTCATCCTTTCACTTTTTACCTATAAAGAGTGAAAGGAAGCCCTTTCTGCCGACAAGCAGACATCTCCAAGTGCGCTAGCACTCCCTACTCTCCACTTTAAACTTTTCACTTTCCACTCCCTACTTTAAACTTTCTACTTTTCACTTTCTACTTTAAACTTTCCACTCCCTACTTTTCACTTTAAACTTTTCACTTAAAAACCCTCCCAAGAAATCCTCTTCCACTTACAAGAAATGCTCTTCGACTTACACGAAATGCTCTCCGACTTACACGAAATGCTCTTCTACTTACAAGAAATGCTCTCCGACTTACACGAAATGCTCTTCTACTTACACGAAATGCTCTTCGACTTACAAGAAATGCTCTTCGACTTACAAGAAATGCTCTCCGACTTACTAGAAATGGGCTTCGACTTACTAGAAATGCTCTTCGACTTACTAGAAAAATGGTTTTTCGGGAAAATTAGGAGTCATGAGTTGTTGTTGTTTTTGAAAAATCATCGAATAGAGAAGATTATGGCACATAAAGCTTTTTTGTAAACTTTTGATTCAGGGTATTCCATGGTATGCTAAAAGTCGAAGCTATTTTTTTGAGCCATTGCAACACGTATTTTGGGGGCTACATTAATCTTGCTCCTAAGGAAAAGAAGATCAACCAGCTACGGAAGATGCCTTTGCGCAATTGGGCTAAAAACCCTCCAAAAATATCAGCTGGTTTGCTGATCTTGAGCTATTAGATTTGAACTGAACAACAGGGAAGCGTATTAATTTAATATGAAACCGTTTATGTTACACGCCCCACAAAAAAAGGGCTTTCACATTTGGAAAAGCCCTTTTCAAATATTTTCAATAAAAATCTATTTCACTCTTTCAATGTAAGCACCTGTTGTGGTATCCACCTTTACCCTATCGCCCTGATTCACAAACATGGGTACTTTAATTTCAATGCCAGTTTCTACAGTTGCATTTTTAAGTGCATTTGTGCTGGTATCGCCTTTTACTGCAGGCTCTGTGTACACAATTTCCAGTTCTACAAAGTTTGGTGCTTTTGCAATGATAGGTTCATCGCTCTCCATAGAAATAATCACATTCATTCCCTCTTTTAAAAACCTTGCCGAATCACCAAACAGTTCTTTAGGTACATTAAACTGCTCAAAACTGGTATTGTCCATCACCACAAAATAATCACCATCATCATACAGGTATTGGTAATCATTGGTTTCTACCCTCGCCAAATCAACTTCCTCATCCGTACGCATACGTAGTTCAATAATTTTACCGGTTTTTATACTGCGCATTTTGCCAGTATAAAAAGCACCGCCTTTTCCTGGGGTACGGTGGTTTAACTCATCTATTGTTACTAATTCTCCGTTAAAACGGATCACATTTCCTGTTTTTAAATCTCCAGCTTTGGCCATAATTGTTTGTATTTCGGATTGCAAAAATAGGGATTAATCGCAAGCCTGCAAATCATATTGTGAATTAGAAATTTTTTAAGAAATGCAGGTTTCTCCGCTCCTATTTCCCGATAGCTGGGTTGTATGCTTTTATACTGCTTATTTAACTTAGGAAGGTTTAAAAACAACTTTTAATGTTGAATCAAGTACAAGTTCAAATTTTTATAATGAACCAACTGCGATTTGGTATATATTTATTATTTCAATCGAAGAGGACGACTTAAATATGAGCGAAGAATAAAATGCATCTGATAACAGTAAATTTGTGCAAAAATGGATGATAGTGGTTTAGATTAATTCATCAATTATTTACTTAATTTAGAGCGGGTTGACAATGGTTCTGTAAGTAATGCCATTTCTGCACAAATTTTCAAACCGTTAGCTGATATACTATGAAACCAGC
>JBDSHZ010000046.1:0-10336 GCA_039918235.1 Pelobium sp. | reverse complement strand
GATGCCATCATCCATCTCGCAGGCAAAGCCCACGACCTCAAAAAAGTTTCCCAACCCCAAGATTACTATGATGCAAATTTTGAGTTAACCAAACAACTTTATGATGCTTTCCTAAAATCAGAAGCTCAAAAATTTATTTTCATCAGTTCGGTGAAGGCCGTTGCAGATTCGGTAGAAGGAATATTAACGGAAGATCAAATACCTAATCCTCAAACTCATTATGGAAAATCCAAATTAATGGCTGAGGAATATATTCAAGCTCAACCATTGCCTGAAGGAAAGACTTATTATATTTTAAGACCTTGTATGATCCATGGCCCAGGCAATAAAGGAAATTTAAATTTACTTTATCAATTTGTAAAAAAGGGGATTCCCTACCCCTTAGCTGCCTTTGAAAATAAACGCTCTTTCTTGAGTGTGGAGAATCTATGTTTTGTGATTAAGGAGATTTTGAAAAGAGCAGACATCACAAGTGGGGTTTATCAACTGGCAGATGACGAAAGTTTATCCACCAATGATTTGGTAAAAGAAATTGCAGTAAATTTAGGTTTAAAACCAAAATTATGGGCTATCCCAGCTCCTTTGGTTAAAGCTATCGCCAAAGTTGGAGATAAAATCAAACTCCCATTAAATACAGAACGATTAAACAAGCTCACCGAAAACTATTTGGTCTCCAATGAGAAAATTAAAAAAGCTTTAAGTAAAGAACTACCAATGAGTGCAAGGTCAGGTTTAGAAAAAACCATCCGTTCTTTTAAACAGTTGTAATTACCTGAATCTCCTACACTCTTCATCATTACCCGAAGGTCACCGCCTATCGGCTTTAGCAACGCGATCTATGATTTACGATTGTCTTCTACCGCGTGGGTTCAGCAATCGCAAGCCCTGCTTAAACCTATTCTCATCATTCCCCACCTTCCACTTCCAACATTCACCAACCTTCGCAGCATGGTTTGGTTTCCGGATTCCCCTCATATCGCTGTTCTGTTTAAGGAGGAGGTCAGCAGCAAAGCCCAAAAGGGCAGCCATACGCTTGCCCAAAAGCAAGCCTATCATGAACAGGAGCAACAATTAATGGTAAAGGAAGAAGTACGGACACCGCTGCCCACAAATAAAATATGGTGGACCCTGCTCCTCATCCTGATCTTAGCGGTGCTTGGAATGAGCTACTGGCGAAAGCTGACGAAGTGAGAAAGGTCCTTCGGGACCTTTTTTGTTTATATCGCCGCTGGGTTGACCCGATCTTTAATCGCAAGAAAGTAGGGTTTCTTTACCGCGAGACAAGCCTCAACATCATTCCACCTTTCCATTTCTCCCATCATTCCAACATTCCATCCTTCCCCTTACAAGGTTGCCTTAACTCAGGCGGGACCTCTCCTATCGTCGAGGTGACGACTTGAATAGCGCAGGATTTTGTCCGGGCCTTATTCCATCCTTTTACCCAATTCCATTCCAACTTTCCATTTCTCCCATCATTCCATCCTTCCCCATCCTTCCCCTCACAAGGGGTATCCTTAACTCAGGCGGGACCTCTCCTATCGTCGAGGTGACGGTTTAACAATCAAACATTCCTCTTTTCCTCCCTCTCTCTCTTAAAATCCCACTATACGTGGTCTAAAATAAATTTTGGATCAAGTTTAAGTTTATTATAAAGTGCTTTTAAAAAAAATACGTCCGGTTTGCGTTTCCCAGTTAAGATTTGTGAGAGTTTGGGTTTACCAATACCAAGTTGATCTGCTAGCTTAGCTTGTGAAAGTTTGTTTTCGTACATAAATAGCTCAATTACTTCAGATAGTGATTCGGGTTTATGGGTGGGCCGCCAGCCCAGTACTTCATCTTCAAATTTTTCAGCGGCTATGGTCATCGAGTTTAACTTTTCAGTATCCTGTAAGTTTAGCTTTTCATCGCCTTTGTTCATTAAATCGTAAATCAAAATCATAGTTTCATGATAATGTTTTTCTGATTGGATTAAATATTCCATATTTATTCTATTTTTTAAAATTCACCTTACAAGCGTCAATTTTGTTATATGTTGCATGTGTGCCTACAAATAATATAAAAACTGTCCTCACTTTAAAAATGATGAGCGCAATTAAACGATAAGAATTACCCTTTATATTAAAAACATAGCGGTCGTTTCCTACTGCATCCACACTATTAAAGGTATTTCTCATTTCATTAAAATTTTTCCAGTCCGCTGTTTTCGTCAATTCATACCATTCTTCCAAAGCTCTTTCCGCATCCCCATGTGATTTTGAAAAAGTTTTTAAAAAGGCTTTTGAAATGATAATCATGATCAAATATAACGTTTTAATTTATTAAATATAATTTCATTTTTTGAAATTAAAAATTTACTCCTAAGCCATTAGCCACTTTTGAAAATCAAACAAGCTTAGAAGAACTGCTTCCAGTGGGCTTCTTTTTTAGCGTAAAGATAATCTGCGATAAGTTCTTAAAAGCAGGTTTGATTTACTGGTGAGACCTATTGTTCCTCGAGGTGACGACTTGAATAAAGCAGAATTTTGTTCGGACCTTATTCCATCCTTCCTTACTTCCCCATCATTCCAACTTTCCACCATTCCAACTTCCCTATCATTCCACCCTTCCATCATTCCCCATCCTTCCACCATTCCATCCTTCCCCATCATTCCACCTTTCCATCCTTCCCCTTACAAGGTTGCCTTAACTTAGGCGGGACCTCTCCTATCGTCGAGGTGACGTTTTGAACAGCACCCATCCCAACATTCCTGTCTTTTCCTATATTTGCGGCATGTGGACATTTGCAATTGCCCTGGCTTTATTTTTTATTTTAGAAATTGGCTACTTTAAAATCGCCAACCGCTACAACATCATTGATAAACCGAATGAAAGAAGTTCCCATACGGCACTTACCATCCGTGGGGGTGGCATTATCTTTCCTTTAGCCGTTATTTTAGGCATCCTACTATTCCAGCCTTCCCTCTCGTATTTAGCAATTGCTATTTTTTTGATTGCCAGCATCAGCTTCCTAGATGATATCCTCACCCTAAATCATAAGCTCAGGATTGGAGTCCACCTTTTATCGGTTTTGCTTTTATTGATTCAAATCTTCCTCAATCAAAATATAGCAAATGTCCTAGTCTTTGATCTCGGCGCTTTCATCTTGATGCTCGTCGCTTTTATCATCATCATCGGCATCATCAATGCCTATAACTTTATGGACGGCATCAATGGGATTACCGTTTTATATTCTTTAGTGACCATCATGAGTTTATGGTTCATTCAGGGTCAATTAAACATCCCGTTATTAGATCAACATATATTTGGATTCCTCATCGCTTCCCTTTTGGTATTTGGGTTTTTCAACCTTCGAAAAAAAGCCAAGGCTTTTGCGGGTGATGTGGGGAGCATCAGTATCGCATTATTGTTCTGTTTCTTACTCATCACTTTAATGATAGCAACTGAAAATTTCAAATGGTTGTTATTATTGGGGGTATATGGCTTAGATGCGGTAGGAACAATTATTTGCAGAATCATCAGAAAAGAAAATATTTTTGAAGCACATCGT
The DNA here is from genome assembly GCA_039918235.1 of Pelobium sp. Classification (GTDB taxonomy): domain Bacteria; phylum Bacteroidota; class Bacteroidia; order Sphingobacteriales; family Sphingobacteriaceae; genus Pseudopedobacter. The sequence goes on along the minus strand of JBDSHZ010000046.1, from coordinate 6,789 downwards.
TCACACTTTTATCAGCATTTAGCAAATGAAAAAAAATATAGCCACATCACGATCTCTTTAATCTATAGTGCCTTTCAGCTGTTGATTAATATCACATTAATTTATTTATCAACGCCTATTGCTGTTCTAATTTTTATATTTATAATCATACTTTATATTGCCTTAAGGTTAAAATTAGAAGGTTATCATAAATTGTTTACTGGTCTTCAAGAAGACTAATTAAAACTATAATGATTAAGGATTTGTTAATTCTATCAAACAAATGGTATATTTGGAGCTACTAATATGATCCGCATGTTTAAAAAAATAAACATTGTTCCTAGATGGCTGATTTTTTGTATTGATTTAACATTTTGTGGCTTAGCGTTAACCTTTGGCTATTTTTTAAAATCTAATTTTGAAGCTTCACAGATAGACCTCAACGAACTCAGTAGAAATACCCTTATTTTCTTAACCATCAATTGTGTGGTTTTCTTTAGCGTAAAAACCTATGCTGGGATAGTAAGGTACACCAGCGCTCAAGATTCTTTTAGGATATTATTTAGTATTTCCATCAGCAATGCATTTTTCTTAATCACCAATCTATTTCTTTTATCTTTTAACAAACCTCAGCTCATTTCTAATGTAACTGTAGTCATTACCGGTTTAACAAGTTTTGTATTGTTAATCACCTACCGTGTATTGGTTAAATATTTTTTCATGTACATCAAAAACATGAAGCTGGATAAACGTAGTGTGATCATCTATGGGGTGGGTGAAACGGGTGTTGCCACCAAAAGAACCTTAGATTCTGATCCTAATGTCAACATGAAAGTAGTCGCTTTTATAGATGACGACACCAGGAAAACGGGCAAGGTGGTAGACAATGTGAAGATATATCATACTGATGAGCTGGAAAAGATTATTGAATTAGAAAAAATAGATGACTTGATTTTTACTTCACAAAACATCAGTTCAGACAGAAAGAATCGGGCAGTTGATTTATGCCTAGACCATGATGTAAAAGTTTTAAATGTACCTCCCTTAAAAACTTGGGTAAATGGGTCATTTAAGATCAATCAGATTAAAAATATTAAAATCGATGACCTTTTAGAGCGGGAAACAATTTTTATTGAAGAAGGAATTATTGAAGCACAGATTAAAGGTAAAAGAGTGTTGGTTACCGGAGCCGCTGGCTCAATTGGTAGTGAAATTGTAAGGCAATTGGCTAAATTTCATCCGCAATTGATCATTTTGAATGATATTGCAGAAACCGCACTTCATGAATTGCAGCTTGAATTGCAAGACAATAGTCTTTTTGAAAACTTCATATCTTATATAGGAGATGTAAAGAATAAAAATAGAATGGAATCTTTGTTTTCTACTTTTAAACCCCATTATGTCTATCATGCCGCGGCTTATAAGCATGTTCCTATGATGGAGAACAATCCATCGGAAGCCATTTGTACCAATGTTGCAGGCACTAAAAATATCGCTGATCTTTCTGTTAAGTACAGAGTGACAAAATTTGTAATGGTCTCTACAGATAAAGCCGTTAACCCAACTAATGTAATGGGTGCGTCTAAAAGGATTGCTGAAATTTATGTGCAGTCTTTATTTGATGGCTTAAATAATAGCAATACCATATTTAGCAATGGCATGAGCCACTTGAATGGGCAAAAAATCAAAACTAAGTTCATTACCACACGCTTTGGAAATGTTTTAGGTTCTAATGGATCTGTTATTCCAAGGTTTAAAGCCCAGATCCAAAAAGGTGGCCCCATTACAGTCACCCATCCAGACATTACCCGATATTTCATGACCATTCCTGAAGCTTGCCGTTTAGTGCTAGAAGCAGGCTCCATGGGGAATGGAGGAGAGATTTTCATTTTTGACATGGGTCAGTCTATTAAAATTGTAGAATTGGCTAAAAAAATGATCAAACTTTCTGGTTTGATTCCCAATCAGGATATCAAAATTGAGTTTTCTGGTTTAAGACCTGGAGAAAAACTCTATGAAGAACTACTGAATGATATGGAAAATACCATTCCTACCCATCATGAAAAAATTATGATTGCTAAAGTCATCAATTATGATTTTGAGCACATCGTTAAAGAAGTTGATACTTTAATTCAAATTGCTTTTAAATACGATGATAGAGAAGTGGTTAAATTGATGAAGGCATTGGTTCCTGAATTTAAGAGCAATAATTCTGTATTTGAGGAGCTGGATCAAATAGAAACACTTGTTTAAATATCCTCCCCATCTTGTGATGTCAATAATAGTGATTGCTAAATTAAAACTGGTAAAACTCCGTTTTTCTTTAATTTTTAGTCTCTTTCTAGTGCTGTGTGTACCAGATTTAATGGCTCAAAATTTAACAGTTGGCTTGGCTAATATAGAAGATTATTACAGAAGAAGTCAATTATTAAATCTTTCAGATTCTTCTATTTCTTATACCATCAGGCCGTTAAACCTTACTTTAAATCGCTCTTTATTTGATGGAATTGATGATAGTTCAGAAAACAAAAAACAATCACAATTAAATTTCCAATTACTCCCTTTTCGCTTTAATCAGCAATTGAATACCCATCATCCTTATGGTTGGAATGATGGAAGTATGATCCCGTCTAAAGGGTATGAATCTTTAGTAAGTGCTGGTGTCTTTTTTAAATACGGCCCATTGGTTATTCAATTGCAGCCCGAATATGTTTTTGCCAGTAATGGCGCTTTTGAAGTATACCCTATTAATTATAATGGCAACGATATGCCACAGCGCTTCGGGACTAAGAGTTACTCCAATTTAAATTGGGGACAAAGTAGTATCAGACTAAGGCTAGGACCAGTAGATTTAGGCTTATCAAACGAAAATTTATGGTGGGGTCCTGGTTTAAGAAACTCCTTACTAATGACCAATACGGCTCCTGGTTTTAAACATGTTACCCTAAATAGCAATCAACCAATAAACACCTATATTGGCTCATTTGAAGCCCAAATTATTGGCGGAAGGCTTGAAAATTCAGGTTATTTATTTCCTAAAACTGATAATTGGAGATATTTAGCTGGGCTGGCTGTTTCTTATCATCCAAAATGGGTTCCCGGTGTTTTCTTAGGTTTTACCAGAAGTTTTCAAACCTATCAGGAGAATCTTAAAAAGTTTTCTGATTATTTCCCTCTTTTTAGGCCTTTACAAAAAGTAAATGATAAAAATCAAGATCTTAATGGTAGCGATAGAGATGACCAGATCAGTAGTGTTTTTGCCCGTTGGGCATTAAAAAAAGCACATGCTGAAGTTTATTTTGAATATGGCGTAAATGATCATTCCTATAACTTGCGGTATTTTTTATTGTCTCCAGAACATTCTAGAGCTTACATTTTTGGGATGCGAAAGCTCATCCCTGTTAAGCAGGCAAAAGATCAATACGTTCAATTAGGTTTTGAATTTACACAATTGGAACAGTCTATTGAGTATTTGATCAGAGGTGCTGGCTCATGGTATACTCACTATGAAATTGATGAAGGTCACACCAATAGTGGACAAGTTTTAGGAGCTGGCATAGGCCCTGGCGGCAACTTACAGACATTTGACCTCTCTTGGTTCAAAGGATACAAGCATTTAGGATTACAATTAGAAAGGTACCAGCATAATTCAGATTTTTATAATGGGTATTTAAATAACGGAACAACTGAACCTTGGGTAGATTTTAGTGCTGCGGCAGTTAGCGATTGGAATTATAAAGGTTTCTTGCTGAATGCAAAGCTACAGGGCATACAATCTGTTAATTATCTTTGGGGAAAGGATAATGTTTTTAACCTACATGCTTCTTTGGGCATTACTTATTGTTTTCAGTAAAATATCATGGGTCTATCTAAGTTAAACTATATTTATCCATCCATTAGGATTAAGCTAAATAGCACATATTTAACTTTTTTTTATACCATTTTCATTTGCTGTTTTTTAAGTGCTTGTAAAAAATCACCAGAAAATTTACAACAGGTATTTGCAAATGATTTTGAGCAATCTAATCTCAGCAACATTACAGGGGGTATCATCACCAATTTTAATGGCTCAAATGTGATTGGGAATTATAATAATAATGGCTTTAGCTTAAAGCTTGATCAGTTACCCGCACATGAGGTCATTATCATTACTTTTGATTTGAACATCCATGACAGTTGGGATGGAAACAATAAAGGAAATAGTGAGGTGGTAACAGGTCCGGATTTATGGGAAATGAAGGTTGATGGTTCCACCTATATCCATACTACTTTTTCAAATACAGTATGTAATAATGTTTATTGTATACAACAATCTTATCCTCAGAGTTTTCCTTTTAATAATGACCCAGGAACTGGCGCAACCAATAACAATTTACCTGGATTATGTGGTACAAAAGGAGCGGCTGGCGGAGGTACTTCCCTATATAAAATTGAAAGAGTGATTCGTCATGATAAAGATGCTGCCCTTATTGAATTTAAGGATTTTTTAAAGCAATCCAATGTTTCTGATCTTAAGTGTGATGAAAGTTGGTCATTAGATAACTTAGTGATTAAGACCGCTATTCTTAAATAAATGAAGAGAAATATGAAAATATATACTTCTAGGTTCATTCTATTTGTACTATTAATAGTTTTAAGCAGTTTGTATAGTAGTGCTCAATCATTAGTCGTAGGTTCTAATCAGGAGGATTTTTATAGAAGAGCGCAACTTTTGGGCATTACAGATTCTACCATTTCATTCATGATTAGGCCCTTGATTAATGGTACATGGGAAGTAGGTGAAAATATTAATTCCAAAACCAGCGCTAGAAGTAAGAATGATGCTGAGATTAGAATCCTTCCTTTTTCATGGCAAAACCAATACACCTCACACCATGCTTATGGTTGGAATAATGGATCAATGATTCCATCAAAAGGATACCAAGGCCAAATCAGTGGGGGAATCCATATAAAAAACAATTTCTTTTCATTACAATTGAAACCTGAATTAGTGTTTGCTGAAAACGCTACTTTTGAAGAGTTTCCAGAAGATCATTATCCCATTATCTGGAAATGGTATTATGATAATTATAACCATATTGATCTTCCTGTAAGATTTGGTAACAGTCAATATGCTAAACTAAATTTAGGACAAAGTAGCTTACGGTTTAACCATAAAAACATTTCAGTTGGCTTATCTACAGAAAATTTATGGTGGGGCCCAGGTATCAGAAATTCTTTATTAATGTCTAACTCTGCGCCCGGCTTTTTACATTTAACACTCAATACACAAAAACCCATTCAAACAAAAATAGGATCGTTTGAAGGTCAGTTCATCATTGGGAAATTAGAAAACTCAGATTTTACTCCTCCAGATTCAGCTTACCTTTACAGGGGCACTACAATTTATGCTCCTAAACCCAATGACAATAGAAGTATTTCAGGAATTGTTTTAACTTACCAGCCAAAATGGATCAATGGATTATTTTTAGGCTATAGCAGAACTTCTCAAAATTATTCTAAAAACCTATCGAAGTTAAAAGATTACTTCCCGTTTTTTAGCTCCTTCAATAGTTATAAGGCTACACAAAAAACAAATACTGCTGATCAATATACCTCTTTATTCTTTAGATGGCTCTTTTCTGAAGAACACATGGAAGTTTATATGGAATATGGCAGTAATAATCAAAGCAAAAGTTTTTCTGAAGTTTTAAAAGATCCAAACTATGGCAGGGCTTATATATTTGGTTTAAGAAAACTATTCCCCATCCGTGATGGATCGTCTCAATTAATGACCAGTTTTGAAATTACCAATCTTTCACAATCATCTACAGATATCGTTAATAATGTAGAAGGATGGTATGTAGATAGGAATGTGAGGCAAGGTTATACCAATCGTGGACAAATGTTAGGGGCGGGAATTGGTCCTGGTGGTAATCTTCAATCAGTTGACGTTAGTTGGGTAAAAGGACCTAAAAGTATAGGGTTGCAATTAGAGCGATATGCTCATAATTTAGACTTCTATTATTATGCTTATATCCCTTCAGGAGATTGGCGGAGAAGCTGGATTGATTTAAGTGTAGCTGCTCATGGAAATTGGGACTTTAAACAGTTTATTTTTAACGCTAGTTTAAATTATATCCATTCTTTCAATTACGGATGGTATTTACTACAAACCGATCCAAACGTGTATTTACAAAGGGGCAGAGATGCAGATAATGTACAATTTCAATTAGGTGTAGCCTATAAATTTTAATTTATAATGAGGAGCGATTGGCATAACAAAGTGGAGGAAGTGCTGTTTAAAGTAACGGAGATGATCAGGAATGATGGCCATCAACAAGATATTTCCTATTTCAAATTTCACAAAGATCGTTATCAAAGAATGGCTTTGGCACTTGAACCTAAAGATGAAAAAAAGAAATCTGTTTTAAATATAGGAAGTCATTATTTACACAGCACCTTGATTTTTCAATTGTTAGGTTTTGAAGTAGATTCCATGGATGTAGATGTGTTTTGGAACATTGATTTTGTAGACGCTAGGGCAACACATTACCAGGTAAATAAAATTATTGAGAATGATTTAGAGACACTGATGAGTCTTAAAAATATACATGACAAGTACGATATTGTATTGTTCACTGAAATTTTGGAACACATTACTTTTAATCCTATCGCTTTTTGGAAAAAAATATATGACTCTTTGAAAACAGATGGGATCATCTATATTTCAACACCAAATTCTTTGAATTTGGCAAATGTAATAAGAGCTACCATTAAAATAGTAACATTAAGAGGGATAGGAACTCCTTTAAATGAAATTTTTTCGCA
>JBDSHZ010000045.1:0-36792 GCA_039918235.1 Pelobium sp. | reverse complement strand
ATCCACAGATACCAGAAAATTTATTTCTCAATTTAAAGTTTTAGTAACCGTATTATCAATCGACGATAAATTAATCGATTTGGCATTGGCGTCAGATTTTGATGATTTTGAAGATGGCTTACAACATGCCATCGCTTTAAATAACCATTCCGAAATTATCATTACCAGAAATAGAAAAGATTTTAAAAATTCTAAAATCCCGGTGATGAATGCAAATGAATACTTAAACAATACTTATCCTCGGTCTGTGTCTTCACAGAACGAAACATTGAGATAGATCAATGATCTGTGAAGACACACAAAACAAGGATTGAAACTCGTGTGAAAGAAAGGAAATTAAGCATTTTTCTTTATTCCACATCATTTCGATGAAAGAGAAATCTCATAGGTAAACTCTCCAAATAACACGAAAACCCAGTCTGTAAGATGTTTCTCTATCGTTCAACATGACGGTTTTCCTTAATCAATACATTAGTGAAGACACAAACCATGGATCGATATGTTTTTATTAAAACACCCTTTTATCCAGCAATAACCGGTGGATAAATTTCAATTTCTCTACACCTTATCCTCGGTCTGTGTCCTCACAGAACGAAACCTGAGATAGATAAATGATCTGTGAAGACACACAAACCATGAATTAATATAGTTTTATCAAAAACTTCTTTTATCTAGCAATAATCGGTGGATAAATTTCAATTTTTCTACTACAGTTGGCGAGATGACAAAAGGATAAACATCCGGAATGCCCATTGCCCTGTTGATGTTGTTCACCGCGAAAGATAAAGCCTCACAGGTTTGTACAATCAGCTCAAAATCTGTTATTTCATAAGGATCAAAGGAAACGTCTGTTTTCATATCCTTTGGCATATCATCTCCTGGGGCAACATGCAGATTGAAAAAATGTGCCGTTTCTACCATGTCCATAATGTGTAGGTAATGTGCCCAAGTTTCCGCCCAATCTTCCCAAGCGTGTGCAGTGGCGTACCTGCTGATGAATGATTCTTCCCAATTTTGAGAAGCTTCTTTCTGATAATAAGTTTTTAGGGCTTCAGCATAATTTTGCCTTTCATCTCCAAATATTGTACGGTATTCTTCTAATATTTTTTGATCGGCATAAACCAATTGATCCCAAAAGTAATGTCCTACTTCATGCCGGAGATGACCAATCAAAGTGCGGTAAGGTTCTAACAATTGCTTTCTCCGCTGTTCTCTTAAAACAGAGTCAGCTTCACTCAGTAAAATGGTAATTAAGCCATTTGAATGCCCTGTCATGATGTTTGAATTATTGTACTTCGCTATAAAATCAAACTTGAGCCGGTTTTTGCTTAATTTATTAGATACATCCAATCCTATTTTTTGCAATTGATAAATCAGTCTATGTTTAGCGACCTCTAAATTTTTCCAACTGACAAAGTTTTTCCGCTCCGAAAGATTTGGAATGGTTCTATTGAGTTGACAGGCTTCACAAAAATTATTTGGATCATCATTAAACAGCACCCAGTTGCAAACCTCATATTTCTTGTTCTTACAATATTTATAGCTGATATTCTCCAAATCGGAAACCAATTTCTGATCTTCGTAATGAAAAGTGATCATATTGTGGTCTGAAGCTCTGTAACCAGATAAATGCCCACAGTTTTCACAGGCATTACTTTCAAAATACAATGGATGGTTACAATGATCACATTGAAAAATTTTCATGAGGTTTTTTTAGAGAATCTAAAGGGGAAAGCCCAAATCTTAATCTTTTACTACTAGTTTATCAATATAATCAGAATTCATGATCCCTAAAACGCCCATATATTTCAGCTTAAAAGTAACCAAATCTCCTACTTTATAACCTGCTTCGTTCTGGTTGACGTCTAGTACCAACATATCCGAACTGGCTTCAATGATGCTAATGTGCTCATCTTCAGGAATGAGATACTGTGGATTGCAATCCAATAATCCGATATCTAAAATCGCCCGGTAAGAGTGCTTCCCATAATCTTCCGCTGGATATTCAGGCGTTTCACCTGAAACATTAAAGCCTTGTTCCCCATCTGGCACTTTGGGTTTTTCATAAAGTTCAATAATTTCGGTGTACAGCCTGAACACATCATTGTTCATCCCTTCAATGGTTTTATTGGTAAATAGGTCAAGCCCGAAGAACAATACCTCACCTACCCTAAAATGATTGATCTGTTTTGGCAACTGTTTATTGAGCAACAATGGTACGGTAACGCTAGTTCCGCCAGAAATCCAAGGAATTTTAATATCGAATTTAGTTTCGATCAGCTGTTTGTATAAACTGAGCTGAATCAGTTTATCTTCTGAGGGCATAATGCCGTTTAAACAGTTGAGATTGGTGCCTAAACCTACAATATTGATGTTAGGCAATTTGCAGACATTGGCGTAAAAATCCATTAATTTATCACCTACCACTCCTTCTCTTAAATCGCCCATCTCTACCATAATAATGATTCTGTGAACCTTAAATTGCTTGCCCGCTTCCTCACTTAAAAGCTGAATGGTAGTTAAATCGGTATTAAAACTCACATCGGCATAATGGACAATATTAGGGATATTTCTTTTAGCCGGTGGCTTGATATATACCGTTTGCGCTTCTGGAGCCACGCTTTTAATCATTTTAAGGTTAGAAATTCTGGTGTCATGAAATTCGGTTACTCCTAATTTCACCAATTCTTCCAGGTACATTTTATTTCCACAAAGTAGTTTGGAAACCACTCCCCACTCAATATCATGGTTTAAAAACCACTGCTCCAATAGCTGATAATTATGTTGTAATTTTTTTTGATATAATTTTAAATAAGCCATTATATAATTCTTCTTGGGATGTTTAGAGGTAACCTGGTGAGCAATTCATAATTCAACTGATCACTCATTTCTCCAAAAGAGGCTACCGATATAAAATTTTCTCCCTGATTGCCAATGAGGACTACTTCGTCACCGGAATTTACATTTTCTATGTGACTCACATCTGCACATAAAGCGTTCATATTTACAATTCCGCAAATTGGTGCTTCCTGTCCGTGAATCAAAACCTTGCCGCTATTGCTCAAACTCCGGCTGTAACCATAAGCATAACCGACTGGAATTACGGCTATTTTCATATCGGCGTAAGCCTGATAACTGGTATTGTAACCTATATATTCTCCTTTTGCTACCTCTTTAACCGTCATCACGCTACTTTTCCAACTCATTAAACGTTTTAAAGTTTCATCAGCATCTCTGGAATTGCCGTTGAAACGAACCAATGTTTCTTCATTTGGCCAAAAGCCATATTGCATCACGCCAATTCGCACCAAATTACCAATGGTTTGTGGGTAGTTCATCATCCCTGCTGAACAGGCACTATGAATATATTTTGGTTTTAAACCCGACTGATTCAAAATTTGTTTTGCTTCTTCAAATAGATTAATCTGCTGCCGCACCCTAAAATCATTCACCATACTTTCTGCGCCAGCATAATGGGTACAGAAGCCAATCAATAAAAAATGTTCTATGTTTTCTTTTAGGATTTGAAAAACTTGGGCCAATTCATTAATCTGAAAACCAGTTCTATTCATTCCTGTTTCCACCTCAATGTGAATTTCAGCTTTAATACCGATTTGTTTTGAAAGTTTTAAAGCTTGATTTAATCGATAAAAATCAAAAACGAAAAACTCCACTTTGTTTTGCATTGCCCATCGTAAGGAAGATTCATCGGTCATGCCCATAATCATGACATTTACTTCATCAGTAAAAATATTTCTAATTTCTAAAGCCTCGTCAGAAGAATAGACGGCAAAATAATCTACTCCTTCTGCTTTTGCTAGCGTCACAAATTCCTTTATTCCATGTCCGTAAGCATTTCCTTTTACCACGCTACAAAACTTCACATCAGCTACGCATTGCTTTTTGATAAATGCCAGATTATGTCGGTAAGCTTCTTTACTAATGGTAATGGCAGAGGTTTCAAACATTTTATTCTAATCTTTCTTTAATAATAGCATAAAATATTTCAACCCCTTTTTTTAGGAGCTGATCTGGGAAATCATAATCTGGATGATGCAATGCAGGTTGATTTAAGCCTGCGCCTAAACCAAACAAGCAACCTTTATATTTTTTGGTAAAGTATCCGAAATCTTCTCCCCATTTAAATGGCGTTGAATTTTCTATAAGATTAAAACCGCTTTTCTCACAAGCTTTTCTCACCAAATCCACACTTTCTGGATTATTCTCGCTGGCATAAAAACGTTGTAGAAAATGATGGGAAATGCGCAATTGATTATTGTTTGCAATTGCTGTTGCCTTTTCAATGATTTCATTTTCTAGTTCGGCTAGTTTTTCATTGGTCCAGCTCCTAAAAGTATAATGGATGGAAGCGTCACCGGCAGCAACGCCGTAAGCAGGTTCTCCAATCTTCACATGAACCAAAGTTGCCAGTTTAAAATTGGCTTGCTCCGGTTCGTTTATATTCAACTCTTCAATATCTTTTAATATTTCTCCTACCGCTTTTGCGGGATTGATGCCGTTTTCTGGTTCTGAAGCATGGGCTGTTTTTCCATGCAATTCAATCACCACACTTTTAACTGCTGCGGTAAAGGAATCATTTTTTACTATTATAGCTCCAAATGGAAAACTAGGCAGGTTATGAAGCGCAAATACTTCATCAAATCTCAAATCCCGAAAAAGTGGGTCATGAATCACGGCTTCTGCACCTTCTCCTGTTTCTTCTGCAGGTTGAAAAAGTAAAGTTACTTTCCCCTTTTTTATCGGGTTTGCAGCCAACTGTTTGCCTAAACCGAGTAAAATACTCATGTGCCCATCATGCCCGCATTGATGACCTTTGCTGTTGAAAATAGATTTATATTCTAAATCACTACTTTCCTGAATGGGCAGTCCGTCTAATTCTGAACGGAATAAAAGTGAAGGGCCTTCCATTCCAGAATCAAAAATCACTATAAAACCATGGCCACCAATTTCTTCTATAATCTGAGTGGTTTTTAGCTGTTTAAATTCCTTTATCAAAAAATCGGAAGTGCGCATCTCAAAACCTGAAAGTTCTGGATGTTGGTGCAAATACCTCCTAATTGCGATTAAATCCTCCATGATGAAATTATTTTTGCAAACGCATTTCCAGATACTTATTGGTAAAACCTAAGCGTTCATACAATTTCTTTGCTGGATTATCAGCTTCAACATGCAAAGCAATGCTTCCTTTTGCATTTTCAATGGCTTTTTTCATTAACTGACTGCCCATTCCTTTTCCACGTTGATTTTCATGCACAGCAATATAAACCAATATATTTTCAGGAATGTAACCGTTCATTCCTGTTTCATTAATTACTACTGCTCCAATAATTTCATCGTTTTCAATCCCTAAAGTGATAAAGCCTCCTTTATTAAAAACATAAGCTAAACACTTTAAAATATCTTCCTTTTTATCTCCAAAGCGATCCAAATGAACTTCCAAAAATGAAGCAATAACATCATTCGAATAGCTACTGTGTGCTCCACTTTGCTGATTAATAATTTTAAATTCCATAAAATAATTTCTTGATGGGTGATTAAGATTTCCGGTTTCACCACCGGCATTGAAGTATGCAAATATAAGAATTTTTAAGCAAGCGATATTTGACTGGTTTGATGGTGCTTAACAAAAGCCAACATTATAAGAGCTGATGAATGATAATATTTCTTCTTAAAGTATCGTAATTTGACGAAAAACATAATTAATTATTATTGATGATTGTTTTGATGATTGTTAATTTTGAATTCATAAAATTCGTCTATATTAGCAGTTAAAGCGGTTTAAAAATTTATGACCACCTACACCATATTAATATTACTTAGCGGACTGGTAATTTTCTCCTATCTGTTTGATATGATTGCCAAAAGCACCAAAATACCCTCGGTACTGCTGTTGCTTTTCTTAGGTATTGGTCTTAAGCAGGTTGTAGTTTATTTTGGTATTGAAACCTTTGATTTCTTGAAGATACTTCCAACACTTGGAACGATGGGGTTGATATTAATTGTGTTTGAAGGTGCTTTAGATTTAAAATACGACAGTGATAAAAACAAACTGATCAGAAAAACATTTTTCTCTGCATTGGTTATTTTATTGGTAACCACTGCTGCTATTACTTTTTTGTTGCATGAGCTCACTTCCTACTCTTATTATTTATGCTTCATTAACGCCATTCCTTTTAGTATCATTAGCTCGGCAATAGCTATTCCGTCCGTTAGTGGCATCAATAAAAAGCAGAGAGAATTTGTAATTTATGAATCTTCTTTTTCTGATATTGCTGGTATCATCCTCTTTAATTTTGCTTTAAGCAATGATTCTTATGATGTGAAAGCGTTTGCTAATTTAGGGATAGAGCTATTTTTGATTGTATTATTCGCCACCATATCCTGTTTATTACTGCTATACCTTATCGGAAGAATAAGTCACCACATAAAATTTTTCCTGATTATTTCCATTTTGGTATTGGTATATGCCATTGGGCAAAGTTTCCATTTATCTGCCTTAATTATTGTTCTGGCCTTCGGTTTATTTTTAAATAATGCAGATGAAATTAGATTCCCGTTTTTCAGGAAATATTTTATTTATCCAAACCTGTCTAAAGATCTGGTGCAACTGCATCAGCTATCTGCAGAAAGTGCTTTCATCATCCGTACTTTCTTCTTCGTTATTTTTGGATTTACCATCATGATTGATCAGTTTAAAGATTTTACGCTCATTCAATATGGCCTGCTCATTTTAGGAGTAATTTATCTTATCCGTTTGCTGTATCTTAAATTTATTGCCAGAACACCATTAGCGCCTTCCGTTTTTATTACCCCAAGGGGGTTGATCAGTATTTTATTGTTTTACAATTTACCTAAGGATATGCGTATTAATGGCGTAGAAACCGGTCTTTTATTTTTGATTATTTTAGCAACCAGTATCATCATGAGCTTGGGTTTGTTAGGCGCTAAAAAGGAGCCGAAAGAAATTGAATAAACGCTGAGTTTCATTCTGTCATCTTTCCTATTCTTAGCTTTTTACCTATCTTTGAGAAGATTTTAAACTATAAAAACACCTCTCCATTTTATTATTTGTCAAATTTGTGAAGCTCATTACTAAAGAAAATCTGTTCAATACTTGTTTTAACATCTTAAATTTTAGGGCATGTTAAATCTTTGGAGATTCATAAATAAGTACAGCGCTTTCTTTTTATTGATTATCTATTTCAGTATTTCGGTGATTTTATTGATCAGAAACAATGATTTTCAAAGGGCAAGTACTTTTAACAGTTCAAATGAAGTCATAGGGTCTATCTATCAACAATCAAATAAAATTACAAAATACCTAGATCTTAGTTTGGTGAACGATAGTTTGGCAAGTGAAAATCTGAGCTTGAGAAATGAATTAAAATCCACGTATTTTGATGATAGCTTAGTTACCAAAATTGTTAAGGACACCATCAATAGGGTACAATATGAATATATACTTGCCACAGTAGTTAACAAATCCATCACCTCAAGAAACAATTACATCACTATTAATCGCGGCAGCAAACACGGCATTAAAAAAGGAATGGGTGTAGTAGGCCCAAATGGAATTGTAGGGATAGTTTGGAATGTATCAGAGGATTTTTCTTCTATACAATCTATTTTACATGAAGATACCCGAATCACCTCTTCTATTGAAGGTACTCCTTATTTTGGTCCTTTGATTTGGGAAGGGAAAGATCCAACAGTAGTTACCTTGACTGACATTCCTAATCAGCTGAATTTAAAACCAAAATCAAGAGTAATCACATCAGGATACAGTGTGATTTTCCCAAAAGGAATTCTGATTGGAAAAGTTTTAAAACCTGGCGTTAAAGGCGGAGGCAGTTTTCTGGATATTTCTGTAAAGCTATCCACAAATTTTTATGCGCTACAATATGTTTATGTGATTAAAAATAATTTTCGTGATGAACAGCAGATGTTGGAAGACACAAATAAGGAGAGCTTAAATGAATAAATTACTTAAAAATATTCTTAGGTTTCTCCTATTGGTGCTCATTCAGGTTTTCTTGTTGAAGAACATTGTATTTTATGGATTGAATACACCTTACATATATATTCTTTTCATTCTGCTATTGCCTTTTGAAACGCCTAATTGGCTATTGTTTTTTCTAGCTTTCTTTATTGGGATTACCATTGATGTTTTTAATGATACTTTGGGTTTGCATGCTGTTGCTTGTACCATTCTGGCATTTGTAAGGGTAATTTTCATAAGCATAACTGTTCAAAAAGATAATTATGATAGTGAACCCGAACCTAGTTTGGGCATCATGGGCTTCAGATGGTTTTTCTTTTATGTGCTCATTTTAACTTTTACCCACCACTTCTTTTTATTAAATTTTGAAGTATTTAAATTTTCAGAAATATCATCTACCTTAAGCAGGGTAGTTTTAAGTTCTGTATTTACGATAGTGTTAATCTTCATCTCAGAATTGGTATTTTTTAGTCGGAAAAAACGTTAATGAACAGTTTCTTCAAACGTAGGTATATCATACAGGGAATTTTCATCCTTCTGGCGCTAATTCTTTTAGGCAAGCTCTATTATATCCAAGTTGTAGACGATTCTTATAAACTTTCTGCTGATAATAATGTATTACGGAAACTGATTATTTACCCTGCAAGAGGAATCATCTTAGATAGGCATGGAAAAATATTGGTGCAAAATGAGCCTGTATATGATTTAATGGTGATCCCCGGTCAGGTAAAATCTTTAGATACACTTGAATTTTGCAGGTTAATTAAAATCACTAAAGCTGAATTTGATAAATCATTTAAAAAAGCAAAAAACTATTCTCCCTATCGGGCATCAACATTCTTAAAACAGATTTCGGCTTTCACTTATGCTGCATTTCAGGAAAAACTATTCGAGTACCCAGGTTTTTTTGTTCAGAATAGATCTGTAAGGTATTATCCTGATTCTACTGCTTCACAGTTCTTAGGTTATATTGGAGAGGTGAATGATAGAGAGATCGAAAAATATGATGGTTTTTATAATCAGGGAGATTATATCGGTAAAACCGGAATTGAGAAATCTTATGAAGATTTATTAAGGGGGCAAAGAGGCGTAAGAAATATCATGGTTGATGTACATAACCGTGAACAAGGAAGTTTTTTTGAAGGCAAATATGATACATTGGCAGTTTCAGGAGATAAACTTATCTCTTCCTTAGATAAGGAGTTACAACTTTTCGGCGAAAGCTTAATGGTGAATAAAATTGGAAGTGTAGTAGCTATTGAACCTTCTACTGGAGAAATATTGGCTTCTATCAGCAGTCCCGGTTACGACCCAAACATGATGGTGGGTAGGCAAAGAGGGAACAATTATATGAAACTTCTGGAAAATCCTTTCAAGCCTATGTTTATTCGCCCTATTCAAGCAGAATATCCACCAGGTTCTATTTTTAAAGTGATCAATGCCTTAGTTGCGCAACAAATGGGGCTCATTAACGCTCGCACCTACTTCAATTGCCCAGGAGGATATCGTTATGGAAGAAATGGATGGATGGGATGTACACACGTTCACGGCACCATTGATCTGGAACAATCAATTGAGGAGTCTTGTAATACTTATTACGGAAATACTTATAGCAGGATGATAGACCATGCAGGATTAAGACCTGTAAACGCCTATTCACGTTGGAGAACTGCAGTAATGAAGTTTGGAATCGGTAGTAAATTAGATATTGACCTGCCGGCAGAAAGAAAGGGATTGATCCCTTCTGCCGATTATTATACAAAAGTTTTCAGAAGTGATAAATGGACATCCAGTTTTAACATTTCTTTATCTATTGGGCAGGGCGAATTAGGAATTACTCCTTTGCAGATGGCCAATGTAATGGCTATTGTGGCTAACAGAGGTTTCTATTATAAGCCACATTTAATAAAAGCGATTGGGGAGCAGAAAATTATTAAGAAAGAATATACGGAGAAAAACAGCGCAGGTATTGATCCTAAATATTTTGATGCCGTGATTGAAGGCATGAGCAGAGTAGTGAACGCTCCTAGCGGAACGGCCTATAATGCAAAAATCGGTTATATTGAAATTTGTGGAAAGACAGGTACCGTTCAAAATCCACATGGAGAAAATCACTCTGTATTTGTGGCCTTTGCACCGAGGGTAAATCCTAAAATTGCCATCGCAGTAGTGGTAGAAAATGCAGGATATGGCGCAACTTGGAGTGCCCCTATTGCAAGTTTAATGATTGAAAAATATTTAAAAGACACCATCAGTCGACCAAAATATTATGTAGATCGTTTATTGAATGCCAATTTATTGCCTGGTCAGAAAAATACTTTTCCTAAATCTTCTGTAAAGAAAGATTCTACAAAAACACCTGCACCAAATAAATCAGCAGTATTGATTAACCAAAAAGCAATTCTAGGTAAAAATGAATAACAGGGAGAATAGGAGCTTTTTCTTTAATGTTGATTTCATCACCATCTTCATTTTCCTGTGCCTTTTGGCAATTGGATGGTTTAACATAAACGCAGCCGTTTATAATGAAGATTCTCCTTTAATTAATTTGGCTACCAATTCGGGCAAGCAATTGTTATTTATCATCATTTCTGTCGTGGTAGGGGTGGTCATTCTACTCATGGATTCTAAATTTTTCTTCAGCTTTTCGCCTATATTCTATGGCATCACCATTCTGTTATTAATTGCAGTTTTAGTGGTTGGAAGAAATGTAGGTGGAAACCAAGCCTGGATTCCAATCGGGAATTTCAGACTACAACCTTCTGAATTTGCTAAATGGGCAACAAGCCTATTGTTGGCTCGGCACTTAAGTGCAATGAATACCAAAATTTCTGATTTAAAAACGCTTTTGCCAACTTTGGCAATCTTAGGGTTACCCGTTTTCTTGATCATTTTACAGCCAGATGCCGGATCTGCATTGGTATTCACCTCCTTGATATTTGTACTTTATCGTGAAGGTTTATCTCCTTATTACCTCTTTGCAGGTTTTATGATGATCCTGCTTTTTGTGCTGACTTTACTTTATCCTAAACTATATATCATTATTGGTTTAGTTATCCTTGTTGCCATCCTAATTTATAATTTCAGAAAAAACCGCCAGTTGATTACTGTTTTCATCATTGGTCTGATACTCTCCTTATTCTTTATTTTTAGTGTAGATTTTGTTTACCAAAAGGTATTAAAGCCTCACCAAAAAGTAAGGATAGATTTAATTTTAGGAATAGTAAAAGACCCTAGAGGAGCTGGATATAACGTAAACCAATCAAAAATTGCGATAGGATCAGGAGGTTTAATGGGCAAAGGATATTTACAGGGAACACAAACAAAATTCAATTTTGTACCTGAACAAAGTACCGATTTTATTTTTTGTACCGTTGGAGAAGAATGGGGTTTCTTGGGCAGTTTTACAGTAATTGCACTCTATGTTTTTTTATTGCTCAGAATCATTCATCTCGCCGAAAGGCAACGGTCATCTTTCAGTAGAATTTATGGTTACGCGGTGGCCTGTATTATATTTTGCCACTTCTTTGTGAACATCGCCATGACTATTGGGATTATGCCGGTAATAGGCATTCCATTACCATTTATCAGTTATGGTGGTTCCTCATTAATCAGCTTTACCATTTTGCTTTTTATCCTGATTAAATTCGATTCAAACAGGATGGGAATTGTTTAGTTGTTTGGACTTTAAACAATTATCTGTTGTGATTTTCTTAATTACTATTTTTTGCTTTAAGCTTTTTGCATTAAGCTTTCAGCCTTTATTTTAACTCACAAATTTTTTGTTCAGGTATTCATATAATCGATCAACAGTTCGGTGCTTATTTTCCCAATCGTTCTTTACCGCATAATTTTTCTGAAGGAAGTTATCTGCTGCTTCAAAAGACTCAAAACGGTTAATAATCTCGATAGCTTCACTGTAAGCTAAATTATAGCCATTAAAAAGCTCCTTTATAAAAATCATCTTATCGTTTAAACTGATGGATACTTTAAGATCAGAAATTCCTTTGCTACCACTAGCGCCAGAAGGTTTATTCCCTAATTTCGCAGAGAGCATCTCATTTAAAGTCAATCTCTTTTCCTGCACTTCAATAGGTGTTACTTGCTGAACTTTAGGAGTTTCAATTGGAGTTTCCTTTACAGGAATTATTGTTTCCGGTATTTCCTCATGATCAGAAATTTCTTCAATTTCTTCCTCTTTAGCCACTAAAAACGGCTCTGGCCCCTCCTCTTCCTGTTCTGCTTCCTCATCCGCTTCTTCTTCTTCTAATGTTGCCTCTTCTTCATCAACTAAGGATTTTTGTTCTTCTGTTTTTTGCTCTTTAGCTTTTAAAAATTCTCTTTCTTCCTCGCTCAATTCCCTATCAAATACCTCTTCCACTTTAATCTTCTTCTCAAAATCAAAAACCATTTCAGTAGGTTCTTCATCGAAAGAAAAATCAAACATTGGGCCTTCTATTTCTTCGTCCTTTTCTTCAATAGCTTCATTTTCTTGCTCCACAACTTCAGCAGAATCAATCGTAAACTCATCTGCTTTAAGCTTATCAATTTCTTTAATAGGAGCTTTTTCAGTTTTACTTTCTATTTCTAATGCTTTAGCAGGAAGATTTGCACTCAGCTTTTTTAGAATTTCGATATGATCGATCAGAAAATCGGCATTGGCGGTAAATAATTCTAACTCTAATAAATTAATGTCTTCTGTATTTTTTAAATACTGATGTTGTTCATTTAATTCCTGAATGATTTCCCCTATTTTTCTCAGGATCTGCTGTTTATTCATCATGATATGCAAACGTGTTTTTTACGCATTTATGTTGGTAAATACGCTATCAAAAATAACATATAATTCTGATATTAGCCGAAAGGTTTGGTTCTATTAAGGGTTCATATGTTTAATGACGAAAGATTGAGAAGGAGAAGTGAGTTAGGTGGCAGTATTGAGGTAGTTTGCGGTTCCATGTTTTCAGGTAAAACGGAAGAGCTTATCCGTAGGTTGAGAAGGGCACAGATTGCAAAACTTCAGGTAGAAATCTTTAAGCCTAAAACAGATACGCGATATGATGAAACTGCCGTAGTTTCACATGATCTCAATTCCATCCACTCTACCCCTGTTGATCACTCTTCAGCCATCTTACTTTTTGGGAGCAATACCCAAGTGGTAGGTATTGATGAAGCGCAGTTTTTTGATGATGAACTACCTGAAGTCTGTATTAAATTAGCGAATAAAGGGGTAAGGGTTATTATCGCAGGTTTAGATATGGATTTTGAAGGTAAGCCTTTCGGACCAATGCCCGCTTTAATGGCTATTGCTGAAGAGGTGACTAAAGTTCATGCAGTATGTATGAAATGTGGTGGACCGGCTTTGTACAGCTACCGCTTGGTGGAGAATAAAAATCAGCTCCTATTAGGCGAAAAAGAGAGTTACGAGCCTAGGTGCAGGGTTTGTTTCAATAATAATTGAATCCATTGTTATGCTATAATTAAGAAAAGTAAAACCATCTCATTTAACAAAGGTTGTCCTGCTTTCCACTAAATCTTTTTGGTAAAAAACCAAAAAGGATACCGTTGCAATCAGGTTTAATTTTCAAAACCTTCCCTATTTTATCACCATCATCTTCATCACTTTTTCTAAACCTTCGTAACTTGTTCTGTAAAAGTAAATTCCGCTGTTTAGTTCAGTAGCGTTAATTGTGAAAGTATATTTTCCTTTTTTTAAGTCGTTGTCATAAACAGTCTCAACTTTTCTTCCAATCAAATCAAATAACTCAATAGTTGCTTTGCCATCGGCCGGAATATTTATTGCAAAACTAGTTTCACTTTTAACCGGGTTTGGGTAATTCTGTGTGACGCCAAATTGATCCGCTTCTAATTCTGGATCATTACCTGTAACCACGTTGGTATATTTAGATTGCGCAGCAATTGCCGAATTTGAAATATCACTTAAATCATCACCCCCAATAAATGCAAATGCTAATTTAACAGAAGCCTTTCCCGCAATGGTATAGGGTCCATTTCCAATTACATACATCACATCTAACCCAGTGCCAGAACCTAAAGAAGTTGCACTAATTCCGCTAGATAGCGTTGTGAACTTCTCTGCAATGGTAAAACTTCCATCAGCCAAAGGATCATTTGGAAGTTGATAAGAAAGCGGGTAAAACAACGGTGCGGCTGCACTGCTCAATAACTTTATTGCCGCGTAAGGGCTTAACGGTGTGGATGCAAAAGTGTAGCCCATTTTAAGCCCACTATCATATTTTACAAAGTTTTTCATTCCATCGTCAACATCCCAATCCGTAAATAATGCAGCATAAACATTTGTTAAAGTAGCAGGTCCGTTATTGGTGATTTCATATTCAACAATCACATATTTATCATCGGGAGCGACACTGTAGGCTAATTGCCTTGTTTTTATGGTAACGCCCAACGGAGATGGACTAAGCGCATCATTTAAGGTTGCCGTCCCTTCATATGCCGCAATTGAATTTACTACTTTCCCTACCCTAATTAATTTCTGAAAATGTTGGTCAGAATTTCCGTTGGTCCCTCTGGCATTATTAGAAACTTTAGTCGGTGAATTACCTATCATTAAGGCAGCTTCAAATAATAAATCAAAATCTTTGTATATAAATCCCAATCCGTTGGTCGCTTCCTCTCCGCTAAATCCTACTCTACCATTGCTGGTAATGGTAGAATAAACCTTATTCACGGTGATGTTTTGATAATCAAGGTTTACAACAGAAGTAAAATATTCTTTGTCCTGATAAGATATTGCAGGATTAGCATAAGCAATCTTAAATAGAATAGTAGAATTATCTGCAGCAGCAGCTTGAACCACTATCTTAAAAGGACCAATGACTTTAGTTTCATTACCTGCAATGGCACCAGTATTCAAACTAGTGGTCAGAATTTTCACATCTGTATTTGTGCTACTCAGCACTACTTCAACACCATTTGTGGATTGCAGGATATTTTTGAGATCAAAATAATAGCTTAAAGTATCTCCAATGGCATGTGAACCTAACGATTGATCATTGATGGTGATTTTTTGATTTCTAATAGAAGGTATGGAAGTGTTTGCAGCGCTTACTGCTTTAAAAACATTTAATCTTCCACTTCCTAATTGATCAATGTAGGAACTGTTTCCACTTAATGCATAAATATCATCGGTATTTAACCTCAAGATTTCGCCTACTTGTACTCCTGTTAAAGTTGGGTTTTTGGCCATTACTAAAGCTGCCGCACTTGAAACAATTGGCGTAGCCATGGAGGTTCCGCTTTTACTTCCGTACCTATTATTATTAATAGTACTGTAAATATTATTCCCTGGTGAAGCAATAGCCACATGATATCCATAACTTGATGAAGACGATTTTACATCTGTTGAGTTTACGTTGGCAACGGCGAAAGCACCTTTGTAAGCTGCTGGATATTCTTTCTCGTTTATACTGCTATTCCCTGCAGCAACTACCACTAAGCAACCCTTGTTAACTGCGTAATCAATTACGTCTTGTCCAAATGCACCGCCTCCGGCACCTCCCCAAGAACAGCTGATGATTTTAGCGCCATGATCAGCTGCATATACTATACCATCATATCCCCGATAAATTGCACTTGCATTATCATCTGCGCCAGCTTTTATAATCATTAATTTAGCGGTTTGTGCAATGCTTGCAATTCCTAAACTATTATTTGTGACCGCTGAAGCTAAGCCACTTACATGTACACCATGATCTAAAGAATCAGCAGGGATATCAGGATTATTATCTTCAACTAGTTTTGACGCTGAAGCACCAACAAAATCCCATCCTTTGAAATTATCAATGTATCCATCCTTATCATCATCAATCCCATTAATTGGATCTTTGAGGTTAAAATAAATATTACCCGCCAAATCTTCATGATCTAAATCTGAACCCGAATCTACAATGGCAATAATTACCCCATTGGCATTGTGCTGTATTCCCCATGCCTGAGGTGCTTTTACTTGATTCAAATAACTTTGAGTTCCAGAAACGTAAAATGGATCATTAGGATCTGCGAAAGTATGATAGATAAAACTTGGTTCTGCATATTCTACTGCATTATCTTTTAACACTTCATTAATTGCACTCTCCACAGAAATATCATTAACATAACCCATTTCATAAATCCTGTTTAATCCTATTTCATTTATTTTTTCTTGATCTGAAAAGCTTTTCTGAGTGATTGCATTTTGATTTATAAAAGCCTTTTGATAACTAATTTTAAGAATGGAAGGTTTACGCTTATCTCCTGTATCAAAAGTTTTGATGCCTTTCAATTGAACATTTTTATATTTTATAATTAAAGTTTTTGGCAAATAATCTTTAGCTGTTAAACCGTTTGGTAAACGGTAGGTCCTTACAGCAGGATCTTCTGTAAATCCAAAAGATTGAAAAGTAAAAAAAAATGTAATTGCTATAAGGATGAGCGATTTATTCATATTTACTTACCTACGATAAATGTATTATAATAGACGCTAAATATAATTAAAATATCGTTTTATAGTCGCTAAGGAAACTGCTTTATAATGAATGCTAATGAGCTCATTTTTATTGAATCACTAAACTTGATTCAAACTTCAAAAAAGAAAAGCATTTTTTTAATAAAAAAATGCTTTTCTCAATGATCAATTAATATAAGAAATGTATTATGTTAACATATTAGTGTTATAACCCCCATTTTTATTATAAATATCATTAAATTCAAATAAAAAGAGTACCTATTTAGTAATAATACAATAGTTTTAATATAGATTTAACAATTTTTTAGCATATTCATGACTTTTTAATGACAATGATATGCTTTCATAGTGTTACTTTTACACCATGTAATTCGAGGAATACCTCATTACTTATTTAAAGTTCCTATCGTTTAATTTAGGTTTATAATTGGTTAGTTTAAGCTCCATTCTCCCCGTTTGGAGCTTAACGTTTTTATAAGCTTTTTTTTAAAACAATCTAATCAGAAAGAATGACTCTTAATTAAATCTAAATCTTTTAATGAATTGTGATAAGTAATAGTAATAGGTTTTTTAACCTGTACTTCTGCGGAGGCCCTATTGCATTGACCTAAAGCAAAATAAATTACCACAAATATTACGATGGTTGATAGGCAACCTCCTCCTAACTTTTTAGCTCCGTAACCAGCTATAAGCGTTTTAAAAAAACTGTTCATGTTTTAAAATTTAATGGTTAAAAGCTCCAAGAAATAGGTAACTCAAATTAATATTTCTGTAAATTATCCTGTAATTTATCAAAGGCAACTTTCCCGATTTTTTTTGCTTTTTCGATATATTCGGGAGCATTATCCTGAAGGTCGTCTAAAACTGACCTTCCATTTTCTTTTTTCTTGGTGAGATAATCAATTCCGTAACTAACGGCGGCACCGATGATGATAAATTTAAATAGCTTCATGATATATGGGTTTAATGAATAATTTGCTATTCAATGATAATGCCATAAATTACTCTATAAGCAAAAAGGACAATCTCAGAATATAATTGCCTATTTTGATTGGGAGAATAAAACAGTCATGATGCAACAGATGATGAAATTTTAAGTAATAATTTGGGATTATTACTGAATTTATGGCTGATCATCTTCTCTTAAAGAAATTGAATTAGATTAAAAATTTTATAACATTCTTTAATCAACAGATTGTAGATTAATTTGCTTTATCAAACTTTACAGTCTCACATATAAATTCAAATTTCCAATATCCTTTCACTTCTAATTGACCCTCATCATTAAAATAAACTATAGAGCTCCAATGTCTTCCTGAATTTGCATCATAAATAACTCCATTTTCCCATCGGTTTTTATCTGAATTATATTTCAAACCTTTAAGTACATCCATACCTAAAATTTTTCTTTTTTTCAATTCATGTTTTGGGTTATTGCTATCCAGCCTTGATTTCATTGGACGTGAAGGATCATCAGTATCATCAAACCAAATTACTTTGGCTTTAAATTCGTCTCCAACTTTATATACATCCACCATTACATTTTTCTCAGTTGACATCCATTTGCCTATAATTTTATCGTCTTCGGCATTTGGCTGAACTGCATTTGCCAAGAAGGGCATAGTAATAAAGAAAAAGATAATCAGTTGATTTTTGCTCATAGTTGGAGTTTTCAGGAAATATTTACTAAAATCATGCCTAAGAACTTTTCAATATACCAATTTTTGACAAAACAAAAAAGGTGAGTTTTATCCTCACCATTTAATTTATATCAAAATTTGAAATTTACTAATTATATTCACCTACTTTCCAAAATAGATTTTCATTATTTCCTGTGCCTTTTTGTTCTGAGGTGTCCAGTCGTGATTGTTTTTTGGGTCCATTCTGTGAAAAGAACTGTACCATTTCCAGGCAAAGCCACCAGCAAACCAGTTCTCTTTCCAGAAAGTTTTAAACAGTGCCTCATAAGCATTGGCCTGTGCAAGCATATTCAACGGTCTTTCCTGATATTCCATTTCCCAAGAACGCCAAGCCGACTGATCCATACTTCTATAACCAAATTCTGTAAAAAGAATAGGTTTCTGTTGTTTTTCACTAAAAGTTTTCAATTGAGCCTTTATGGGCTTCCAAGCTTTTTCCAGTTCGGCAACTGTAGGTGTTTGTGCTTCAGATAATGGGTAATAACTACTAATTCCTACATAATCTAGGGATTTCCAGAATTTCACATCAGGATAATCATCCCAATTGGCGCAATAAGTGAGCTTCCCTTTATATATTTTTCTTATATCAGTTGCTAATCTTGCCCAAAATTCAGGTCGTTTCTTTACTGCATTTCTATATTCTGTACCTAAACAGATCATTTCTGCATTTTCTAGTGCACCAAGTTTGGCAAAATGCATGATATACTTTTCATAATCATTCTCCCAAATCTTCCAATCTTCTTCAGTATGGAGGTCAAAATCACCAATCCAACCTCTCTGCATCCAAACCTGAGGTTTGATCATCACTTTTAAACCAGCTTCATGAGCCTGTTTGATATTGGTTCTAATCCCTTCAATAGATTCTCCCCAAAATTG
Organism: Pelobium sp.; assembly: GCA_039918235.1. GTDB lineage: Bacteria > Bacteroidota > Bacteroidia > Sphingobacteriales > Sphingobacteriaceae > Pseudopedobacter. Next base: position 17,711 of record JBDSHZ010000045.1, on the reverse strand, counting down.
CCTTTCAGGCTCATAATATACACCTGGTGCATCAACTTTGCTGAAACCGAAAGGAATTAATGAAACCCAACTTGCATTAATATGTTGCAGATCAGCAGTCCATCCGCTTTCAATAGCTCTTGCAGGTGCTGAGAAATTAACTCCATTAATTTTATTGGCTGGCGCTAAATAGTTCTTAATAGCTGTAGCGTGTTGTTCTGGTAATTCTTCCCCTCTCCTCTGAGATTCGGCATTAGAACAGGCTAATAGAAAAACTAAACCAGTAAGCAGCAATTTAATGTTTCCAATACGCATACCTTGAGGTTTTTTTAAGACTTAAATTTCTATTATCCCAACTGCTTTTCTTAATTAATAGGTTAGGATAAGTTTTTTCGAAGTAGTAAATATTTGTTTTTTCACTATCTAAATTAACATTTACTTTCCAGGTATTTTTGCCTACAATTTCTGTATTGCCATCTTCTACAGCAATGTGGGCATCGTAGATTTTTAATTTACCTACCTTACTTGTAATTTGACTATCCAAAATTTTAGCATCAAATCCTAAACCTGCTTTAAAATTTAAACTTCTTAAAGTGTAATTTAATTGATCCTCAAATAAAATATCTGTAGGAATTTTTTTCTCTCCATCACCTTCTCCATCAAAATAAGAATGATATTTTAACAAATAATGATCTTCTTGGTCCAAATATTCCTTAAAAGTGTTTCCACACCATTCCTGTGAACCATTGGTCATTTTATCCATGAGCCATGGCTGTTTAAAATGAAAAAACATAGACGTTAAATAATGATATGGGTAATTCTCTGTTTCAATTTTGCAGAAGGCGTTAACTTTCATTACCTTATATAAATCCTTACGGTTATAATCATCAGTTTTTACGCGAAATTCTTTGTTAAAATCCTCTGCAACGGTAATATAGGTATATTCAAAATTTCGCTCTTTTTTATAGATGGTTGCTTCGGCATCATAAACAGCAACCTCGGCCAAACCATCATACCAAAGTTTATTATTTGCCCATTCAGTATTGAAATATTTATTGAGTGAAGAAGATTTTTCCTTCTCCTCTTTTTGTTCCGATTTGTTTGAGCAAGAAACTAACAATACAACAATCCACAAAAAATGATGATATTTCATATCCTCCTTCTATTTAAATTTAAGCTATCTAATTTGTCCGTTCCCTCTTACCACCCATTTCTCTGTAACCAGTTTCTCTAAAGCAAAAGGTCCGCGGGCATGCAGTTTCTGAGTAGATATTCCAATCTCTGCACCCAATCCAAATACACCACCATCAGTAAACCGCGTGGAAGCATTTGCATAAACGGCAGCGGCATCTACTTGATTTAAAAATCTTTCAATTTTCTCTCCATCTTCACTAATAATGGCTTCAGAATGTTTAGATGAAAAGATTTTGATATGCTCCAACGCTTCCTCTAATCCATTAACAATTTTTACTGAACATTTTAAAGAAAGAAACTCTCTACCAAAATCATCTGTGGCAGCTTTATTTAGGTATGGGTAGTTTTCCTTAATTAAAATTTCATATGCTTTGTCATCCGCAAAAATTTCCACTCCATCTTTCTTTAATAACTTAGCCATTAATGGGATTAAATTTACCGAAACGGATTCATCTATAAGCACTGTATCCAAAGCATTACAAACTGAAGGGCGGGTTACTTTTGCGTTTCTGATGATTTGAGCAGCATTTTCTAAGTTCGCTGTAGATTCTACATAGGTGTGGCAAACCCCGGCACCCGTTTCTATTACAGGAACTTTGGCATTTTTCCTTACAAAATCTATTAGGGACTGAGAACCTCGTGGAATTAAAATATCTACATATTTATCTGCAGTTAATAATTCCTCAACAAATTTACGGTCTACCGGTAAAAGCTGGACAATTGCTGGATTTAACTTGAAGGTTGTTAGTACCTCTTGAATAATAGTGACCAAACACTTATTTGTTTCCTCTGCATCAGAACCGCCACGCAGTACACAAACATTTCCAGCCCGGATGCACAAAGCGGCAACGTCAATGGTTACGTTAGGACGAGCTTCATAAATTACACCCACCACGCCTAAAGCCACAGATTTTTTCTGAATAAACAGCCCGTTAGGCAAGGTTTTTTCTAGACTGATTTTATTGGTAGGGTCTTCTAAAACTGCTACGTCTCTTACGCTGGAGGCAAGTGCTTTTATCCTTTCCTCATTTAATAACAAACGGTCCTTTTTTGGATCATCATCCTTCATTCTTACTAAATCCTTTTTATTTTCGATGATGATCAATTCCAAATTGTTTTCTAATTGCTGAGCTAAATTTTCTAAAACTTCCTGCTTTTTCTCAGCCGATAAGGCACTAACTTCTGCAGTTGCTTTTGAAGCATTGATCAATAATTCCTGTATATTTTCCATTTTCTTAAATCAATACAATATCATCAGCATGAGCAATTTCTACATTCTGCTTGTTTTCCATCTTTTCTAATGTCTCGGCATCAATTTTTGTTTTTGCTACCGCAATGGTTTGTAATTCCATATCTACAATTTCAATCACCTCACCAGCCTCAAAACTTTTAATCACTTTTACCATGCCTACAGCTAATAAACTATGTCTTTTTTCTAAAGCTTTGCAAGCGCCTGCATCAATCTGTAACTGTCCGCGTACCAAACTCCCACTTGCCAGCCATTTATTGCGGGCCGATACATTACTCTGCTGCGCCAAGCATACGGTTCCTGTTTCGCCTTTTACCGCTTGTAAAATTGCATTTGGCGTTCTTCCGCTAAATATTACGGCTTTAATTCCCATCTGAGTAGCCAAACGGGCAAAGGTGAGTTTAGAAGTCATTCCGCCCAAACCAACAGCTGATTTTTCTTTTTTAGCAACAGAAAGCGCCAGCGTATCCATTACTTTAAATTCTTTGATGATATTTCCTTCGGCATCTAACACACCTGGAACGGAAGTGCTGAACAGCAATAATTCTGCTCCAAATCCTACCGCTATTAAAGTCGCTAGTTCATCATTATCAGAAAATTTAATCTCTAAATTACTCACCACGTCGTTTTCATTGGCAATAGGAATTACATTGCTTTTCCAAAGTTCTTCATATGTTTTTTGGAGTTGAAGAAATTGATGGCGATTAGAAAAATGATGTCGCTCACATAAACTTTGAGCAATTGAAATTTGATATGGCGCAAAATATTGAGCATATGTTTGCAATAAAAGCGGATTTCCAATTGCAGCAGCTGCTTTCTTTTCGCTCAATGTCCCGTTATAATGATGCAGCTTCTTTTTACCAGCAGCAACCGCTCCGGAAGAAACTAAAACAATGTTATATTTTTTAATCAGTTCGGCCACCTGAAGGGCAACATTTGCAATCACCTCCTCATCTATTTCCTGATTTGGGGTGGTAATAGAAGCAGATCCGAATTTGATGACTAGAATAGGTTTTTTCAAAATTTAATATTTAGGCCTAAAATAGAAATAGCAGACCTAAATATTAAATATAATAGCTTTTATTATCAATAAACTGCCTTTAGCTCAAGGCTGAAGGCTCAAAGCTGAAGGCTCAAAGCTGAAAGCTCAAGGCTTAACGCTGAAAAATCATTTTTTAATGGCAGTAATCCTTTTCACCGGGGCTTCCATGGTTTCAAAAATCAGTTGGTTTTCATCTAATTCTTTTATCAGGAAAGGGATTTTTCTTTTAATACCATTATCCAAAACTTCTTCATAACGGATAATTTTATTTTCAAGATAAAAGGTTCCGTGTGATAATATTTTTCCGCTAGAATAAATTTCTGCTTTGCCATTAGCGTAAAAAACAATAGCAGGCTTTTGCTCTTGAATATTTGCTAATGGTTCCTGAATAGATTTATTGGTGTACTCGTAATTTTGGTAGTTCCATTTGCCTATTAAATTTTCCTTATTAATACTGGAGTTGCAAGCAACTATAAAAAGAAGAGCAAGGATATATAATTTTCTCATTTTATAGAAATAACCTATTCTGAAATATTTTTCCAGCTAATCACATTATAATTAGTCCTTTTTTCATCGTTGTTTCCTCCATAAATTAGCGATTTATTTACTTTTATGGGACTAGCAATTTCTTCAAATTTATCCATCTTCTTAAAAAGTGACATATTTATTGTTTGTGTTGCTTTTACTTCAGAAATATAAAAATCCGGACCTTTTTTTGTTAGTAAATCTACCTCATTGGCATTACTATCCTGCCAAAAATAATAATCATTATTTTGATACTGATGCTCGTTTTGTTTATAATATTCAGCAACAATCATGTTCTCAAAAATATTACCCTTTAGTCTGTTTTGCTCTAATTCTTCAGCCGATTTTATGGAAAGCAAATACGCCATTAAACCAGTATCATAAAAATAAAGTTTTGGACTTTTAACCAATCTCTTATTAAAGTTTTGATGGTAAGGTTGTAAAAGAAAAGTAATATAACTGCTTTCTAATATGTTGAGCCATGCTTTTGCTGTGTTATGAGAAATATCACATTCATTTGCTAAAGCACTGTAGTTTAACAATTGCCCTGCCCTACCTGCACACAATCCTAAAAAAGTTCTGAATTGTTTAATATCCTTAATATTCAATAATTCAGTAACATCTTTTTCTATATAGGTTTGGATATAATTTCTATAAAAAATCCTAGAGTCAATATCTCTATCAAAAATAGCTGGATAAAACCCTTTAATTGCAGTTTTTTGATAAGAATCAGCTAATAAATTAGCCATTTTTAATTCGGTAAAATCTAAGGGTAAAAGCTTAAACAAAGCTACTCTGCCTGCTAAAGTTTGCGTAATGCTATTTAATAAATGAAAATTTTGAGAGCCTGACAAGATGAATTGACCCATAATTTTAGATTCATCAACCCTAGTTTGTAAGTAAGAGAAAAGTTCTGGAACACGTTGAACTTCATCTAAAATCACCTTATCATCATATAGATTTAAAAAACCATGAGGATCATTTAATGCAAAAGAACGATTATCTGGGCTTTCCAAGCTGACATAACGATAATCACCAAAAAGCTCTTTTAATAATGTTGTTTTGCCTGATTGCCTTGGACCTGTTAATGCCAATATTGGGAACTTGCTTTTTTGGCTAGCTATTAATGCGGTAATTTGCCTTTTAATAAACTTACTCATGCCGTAAATTAGTAAAATTTCTTTTCTATTTACAATTTACATAAGTTCTATTTACAATTTACATAAATTCTATTGATAGATTTACATAAGTTCTATTTACAATTTACATAGAATTTAAGAGCCTAATTCCACTATACGGTCAAACTCCTCAGCTTTAAGAGGCATCACTGATAAACGACCCTGACGAACCAAAGAAACATCTTTCAGTCGCTCATCCGCTTTAATGGTTTCTAAAGTCACTGGATTTTTTAACGATTCTACGGGTACTAAATCTACCACTACCCAACGTTCATCATCCGTTGTGGGATCTTGATAAAACTCTTTAACAACTTTAGCAATTCCAACTACATTTTTACCTTCATTGCTATGATAAAAAAGGACAAGGTCGCCCTCTTTCATTTCCTTCATATTATTTCTGGCTTGGTAATTTCTCACGCCGTCCCAAAAAGTGCGTTTATCCTGATTAAATTTTTCCCAACTGTATTTAAATGGTTCTGATTTTACTAAAAAGTACTGCATCTTATTTTTTAAAACTTTTATCTTCTATAATTCCAATCACATTCCCAAAGGGGTCTTTCAGTTCGGCAACTTTAATATCGACTCCTACTTCCTGCACCTCTTGATGTAAAAACCCTCCTTTTTCAAGGATGTTTGATTTTGCTTTTTCAATATTCTCTACCTGCCAATAAGCTACTGGAATATTGCCATAAACAACTCCTTCTTTATCAGGATCTAAACCTAATTCAAAATCATTTACATTAAAACCTACATAAAAAGGTTCATCAAAATACGGAGGAAAACCTAAAATTGAGCTGTAAAACTCCTTTGCTTTCTCTAAATCATTTACTTTATAAATAACGGTTCTTATAGCTTTAAACATGGCACATTTTAATGAATAATTTTAAAAACTAATTCTTTCATCAACTCTCCGGCATCTGTATGTCCGGTAGCGTCAACTCCTTTTGACTTTAAGTCATATTCTCTTAAAAGGGAAATTACCTCAAAGGTTTTTCCTAAGCTGTAATTTCTGGCAGCAAGCTCATAATCCTTCATAAAATAAGGATTTACGCCCAGTTCTCTGGCTGCCTGTGATTTATCTGTCACGTAATGATACTTCAATATTTTGGTGAAATAACCACTTAAATTCCCCATCACCAAAACCATAGGGTTGGCTTTCGGGTTAGCTTCAAAATAATTAACAATCTGGTTGGCTTTATAAACATCCCTTCTTGCCAAAGCATTCTGCAATTCAAAAACATTGTATTCCTTACTAATGCCAATATTATCCTGCACTTCTTTCGTCCCAATTTCCTGATTTTTAGAAACGTTAAGCATCAATTTCTCCAGCTCGTTGGCTACTTTACTCAGGTCATTCCCTAAATATTCGCCCAACAATGCCGAGGCTTTTGGGTTGATATGATAGTCTTTAGATTTTACAAAATCATCAATCCAAGCAGGAACTTTGTTATCGTAAATACTTGCCGATTCAAATACAAGCCCCTTTTTTTCTATGGCTTTATAGGCTTTTTTCCGCTTATCAAATTTGCCATATTTATGACATAATACTAATATTGTACTGTTTAAAGGGTTTTCGCAATAAGCTTGAAACTGTTCTGCTGCTTTATCAATTTTTAATTCTTGTGCTTCCTTCACCAATACCAATTGGTATTCGCTCATCATTGGATAACGCTTGGCGGCATTCAATACCGTCATGATTTCGGTATCTTTTCCATAAAGAACAGTCTGGTTAAAACCTTTCTCTGCATCAGTAAGTACATTTTCCTCTAAATAATCACTAATTAAGTCGATATAATAACTTTCTTCGCCATGCAACAGGTAAACCGGTTTCAGTTTTCTGGCTTTAATGTCTTTGATGAGATCTATTGCTGTCATGTTTGGCTAAATTAGGATGTTTTCTTTTTAAAAATTAGAATGTTGAAAATTCTAATCTTATTTTTATCGAAATGTTTGAGCCAATTCCCTTAAATCTTCCTCCTTATCCCTTTAAACTTACTCAACAGGATAACACCTTGTTTATTTTTGATGAACTGCGGAAAAAAACTTTAGTGTTAACACCTGAAGAATGGGTGCGACAACATTTTATTCAGTTTTTAATCCGTGAGAAGAAATATCCTAAAACACTGATTAAACTGGAAGGCGGTTTAAGATTGAACAGACTACAGAAACGAACCGACATTTTAGTTTTTGATTTAAATGGCAAGGCCGAGGTTTTGGTAGAATGTAAGGCCAGTTCTGTTAAAATTGATCAGAAGGTTTTTGATCAAGCTGCCAGATACAATATGATTCACCAAGTGAGTTACCTTTTGGTCACCAATGGTTTACAACATTTTTGCTGTAAAATGGATTATGATCATAACAGTTATGCTTTTTTACCCGATTTACCTGATTATGCTGCTTTGAAATGATTTGAAATTCTTTTCATTTTCTCTTTCTTGATTTTATAGAAATCCTTAAAGGAATTAGATTCTGTTTTCAGGTTTGCAAAGTATTTCTTTTTTAAAACCGTAACCATTTGACTGTTAAAAAATTAATTTAAAAAAACCGAACCTTTTATATTTCTATGCCGTAAAAGCATTAACCTCAAAACTTAAAATGTATCATTATGAAGCAAAGTATCTACGTAAAATGTGAGCATTGCCTATTTTCCAGATTGGCATTTTTCATATTTTTAGCATCAGCTGCTGCAATAACAGTTGCTGCTTACTTTCTAAGTTATTCGCTCCTCATTTCAGAATTAAGTGCTTACATCATTTATTCTTTCTCTTTATTGGTTACCGTTTTTAGTTTGTATCATCTTTACAAGGAAAAAAAATCAGATTACATTTATTTAACCGATGAGGAAATCTGGTTTAAAGAGAAAAATCAGAATCAAACAGTTTGCTTAAAATTTACAAACCTCAACCACTTTGAGACCCGTTTTTCAGAAATTATTTTTTTTACTACCTCAGCAGAAAAAATGGTAATGCCTTTAAATGCAATTGGAGACGAGAAGAAAAGGTGGGAAATAAAAGAATTTTTAAGAAATCACATTACTCAGACAAGAGATCCTCAGCAGGCATTATTGGCAATTGCATAAAATATTGTGTTTTATTTTTGTTAGTTGAATTAATCCCCTGCTTGGTGAACAGGGGATTTTTTTATATTAAAGAATTCAGGTTATCTTGCAAAATCGCTATTTTAGCTGCTGCATCTGCTCTCTTATTTTGCTCGTTTGCTACAATCTCAGGCTTTGCATTTTGCACAAAACGTTCGTTAGAAAGTTTAGCATTTACAGCTTTTAAAAACCCATTCAGATAATCAATTTCTTTTTGGATGCTTTCTTTTTCAGCTTCTATATCAATATTTCCTGCTAAAGGAATGAAAAATTCGTCTCTACCAGCCATAAAAGAAGCCGCACCTACAAGCTTTTCATCTGTCATATTTAATTCTGAAATGTTGGCTAGCTTACAGATGATGCTTTCATAATCATTATAGCTTATTTCAGAATTTGTTTTAATAGCTAAGGTCAATGCTTCTTTTGGAGAAATCTGCCTGCTGTTTCTAACATTCCTTATTTCAGAAACCACCTGCTTGATCAGTTCAATTTCCTTTAATAAAACCTCGTTTTTAGCGCCCAAAACAGGAAGCTGTGCAACAATACAACAATCTCCTTTTGATCTTTCTCCAAAAAGCTCATCATGCCAAAGTTCTTCTGTTAAAAACGGCGTAAAAGGATGAAGTAACTTTAAGATATTTTCAAAAAATTGAATGGTCGCCTGATAAGTAAAAGCATCTATAGGTTGCTGATAAGCAGGTTTTACCATCTCTAAATACCAAGCACAGAAATCGTCCCAAACCAATTTATAAGTCGCCATTAATGCTTCTGACAAACGGTATTGAGAGAAATTATGCTCAATTTCTTCTAAAGCTTCGTTAAATCTATTTTCAAACCAAGCAATGGTGGTTACATTTTGATTTTCCAAGTTTGCATCCACCTCCCAGCCTTTCACCAATCGGAAAGCATTCCATACTTTGTTAGAAAAATTCCTTCCCTGTTCACAATGGCTTTCATCAAACATCAAATCGTTTCCAGCAGGAGAGCTCAATAACATCCCAACCCTTACGCCATCTGCTCCGTATTTCTCAATTAAATCTAAAGGATCTGGAGAGTTTCCTAAAGATTTAGACATTTTACGCCCTAATTTATCTCTAACAATTCCGGTGAGGTAAACATTTTTAAAAGGGGCTACGCCTCTAAATTCATGGCCCGCCATAATCATCCGAGCCACCCAGAAAAATAAAATTTCAGGAGCAGTCACCAAATCATTGGTTGGGTAATAATAATTTAAATCTGCATTGCCTTTACTTTCCGGATTTCCAAAAACGGTTGCATCAAAAACAGAAATCGGCCATAACCAAGAAGAAAACCAGGTATCTACTACATCTTCGTCCTGACGGATTTGTTCAGTGGCGAGTTGTGAATTCTGAGTGGTAAGTTTAAACTGCGCTATTGCCTCTTCGGCAGTTTTTGCAACCACCACTTCCCCATTTGGCGCATACCAAGCCGGAATCTGCTGTCCCCACCAAAGCTGACGGGAAATACACCAATCCTTCACATGCTCCATCCAGTGGCGGTAGGTATTGATAAACTTATCTGGAATGAGTTTTACCTCGCCATTATTCACATAATCTAAAGCCGGACCAGCCATTTCTGCCATGTTGCAAAACCATTGCATTGACAATTTAGGTTCTATCGCCGCATCTGTTCTTTCAGAAAAACCTACTTGAGATTTATAATCTTCTACTTTTTCTAAATGCCCAGCTTCGTCTAATAATTTTGCGATTTTCTTTCTTGCAATAAACCGATCCTCTCCTACTAATAACTCAGCCTTTTCGTTTAAAGTTCCATCATCATTTAAAATATCTATTACAGGAAGGTGATGTTTTTGCCCCAATTCATAATCGTTAAGATCATGAGCCGGAGTCACTTTTAAACAACCTGTACCGAAATCCATCGTCACATATTCATCCAGAATTACCGGTATTTCACGGTTAATCAAAGGCACAAAAACCTTTTGTCCATGTAAATGAACATATCTTTCATCATTCGGATTGATACAGATTGCCGCATCCGCCATGATGGTTTCCGGACGGGTGGTAGCGATGGTAAGATAGTTGTCAGTTGTCAGTTGCCAGTTACCAGTCTCTTGATTCTTGCTACTTGCTACCTGATACTTTATATAATACAACTTCTGGTTCACCTCTTTTCTAATCACTTCCTCATCAGAAACGGCGGTTAAACCTTTAGGGTCCCAGTTTACCATTCTTACGCCACGGTAAATCAAGCCTTTTTTATGTAGGTGAATAAATGTGTCGATGACTGCTTCAGATAAAGCGGGATCCATGGTGAATGAAGTTCTGCTCCAATCACAACTTGCGCCTAATTTTTTTAATTGATCAAGAATAATCCCGCCGTATTTATCTTTCCACTCATAGGCGTAATTCAGGAATTCAGCCCTGCTCAAATCTTTCTTATCAATCCCTTTTTCTTTCAGCATGGCCACCACTTTTGCTTCGGTAGCAATAGACGCATGATCTGTTCCCGGAACCCAGCAGGCATTCTTTCCCTTCATCCTTGCCCTGCGCACCAAAACATCCTGAATGGTATTGTTCAGCATGTGCCCCATGTGTAAAACACCGGTAACATTAGGTGGTGGGATAACGATGGTATAAGGTTCTCTTTCGTCAGGAACTGATTTGAAGAAATCATTTTCCATCCAAAACTGGTACCATTTATCTTCTACTTCTTTGGGATTATAGGTCTTCGCAATACTCATAAATGATCAAAATCTTTTTAGAAACGCAAAAATAGCGTTTATCATGCTAAAAGCAGAAAGCTTAATGCAAAAGGCCAGTATAATTATTTAAAAGATTTGAATTTAAAAGTGCGGACAAGCTTTAAGCCTTTTGCCTTCAGCATTCGGATAAATTTTATCCCGGTTTGTTAAAATTAAAAGAATGCAGGTTTTTAAAATGCCCGTTTGCGACAATTCTTCTTTGGGTTTCTTGGATGTGCTGCATGGAAGGCATGATTTTCTTAAAATGTGCAATCATGATTTCCTGCCGCTCATTCTCAGAAGGCGTAGCCAATAACGCTATTTTTTGTTCTTCACTTAAACCCGAATAATGCGCAATCTGAAAAGAATACTTATTAGGATTCACATTTTTTATTTCCTTGCGCTGCGTTAATAAAGATTGGAATTCCTCATAATGATCTTGAAGTTGTTCAAACTTGATGATATCATAAGCAGGGTCATCTTCCATCAGTTCTACTTTTGCACCTGCATAAGTCTTATTCACAAAATTTGTTTGTAAATCCTCGATGGTAAATACATCCATCCCTTCGGTAATGACATCCATTTCACCAGATTCATATTCTTTTACAATCTGCAGCAATTTTAATCTGGTGCCAACGGGATGAATTTCATTATTGATCACCGGTGGAATTCCGAAGAACAAGTTTTCATCACTTCTTAAATCGTTAAACAATTCGCGGTAGCGTTCTTCAAAAACATGAAGGTTCACCTGTTCGCCAGGAAAAACAATCAACTTTAAAGGGAAGATCGGTAAATTCATCAGTATGTAACAATAATTTTATAAGAATGTTGTTTAAGCTATAACAAGATTAGAATCATGAAAATTCTCTCTCGAACAAGCATTTTCAATGTTTTCAATATCAAAGCGGGATTACAATCGCTTTATTATTGGTTTAACAGGTAAAACAGCTCCAGCAAATTTGGACAATTTAATTTGCTTTATATAACTTACCTGATATTTCAAAACAAATAATTTAGAGTATAACGATATGAGATTAAAGTTAGCATCGCTGATTTTGTTGGGCGCAGGTATAGTTTCTGCCGATACATCAGCACAAACGAATGACGCCGCTTTAAAATTCATTAATAGGGACAACATGGATTTATCCGTAAAACCTGGTGATGATTTTAATGAGTATGCAAATGGGGCCTGGATAAAAAGCAATCCAGTTCCTGCAAAAGAAACTCGTTGGGGAAGTTTTCAAGAACTGAGGGATTTTAACATCAACGCGGTTAAAACACTTTTAAGTGAAGCCATGATGGATAAAAAAGCTTCGCCAGGATCATTAAAAAAACGTGTTGGTGATTTTTATGCCGCCGGAATGGACAGTTTGGCTATTGAGAAACTGGGCTATACTCCCATTAAGTCAGATTTGGAGTCAATTACTGCTATTAAAGATTTGGATGGCGTGATCAATCATGTCGCAATGATGAGGACCATGGGCCTTGGATCTCCAATTTTTGGATTTTATGTGTCGCAAGACAGTAAAAACCCTGAAACCATGATTCCTCAATTGAGCCAAGGCGGAACTACTTTACCAGATAGAGATTATTACCTGAAAGACGATGCCCGTACTAAAAAGATTCAGGAAGCTTATCATGATTATATTGTTAAACTTTTCACTTTAACAGGAACGCCCAATGCCGAAGCTGAAAAAAATGCGGAAACTATTTTCAATATTGAGAAGAATTTTGCAGCAGCTCAAATGAGCAGGGTAGAAATGAGAGATCCTCAGAAAACTTATAATAAATTTAGTTTGGCTGATTTAAGTACCAAAACACCAAATTTAAATTGGGCAACTTTATTGCCGAAAATGAAGGTGAGCGGGCAAGATTCTATTTTAGTAAATAACCCTTCTTTTTTAGTAGCCGCAAATGATCAGTTAAAAAACACTTCAGTGGCCGACTGGAAAACTTACCTTAAATGGAATGTTTTAAAAAGTTCTGCTTCTTATTTGAGCTCTCCTTTTGTTGATGCCAGTTTTGCATTCAGTCAAACTTTATCCGGACAAAAAGTGCAAACTCCAAGATGGCAAAGAATGTCTTCTTTAACTGATGGAACTGTAGGTGAACTTTTGGGACAACTTTATGTAAAAACTTATTTTACTGAAGATGCTAAAGCCCGTATGAAAACTTTGGTGAGCAACCTATCTAAAGCTTATGAAGTAAGGATTAGCAAATTAGATTGGATGAGCGAAGCAACCAAACTAAAAGCCCTTGCCAAGTTAAATGCTTTTACTCCAAAAATTGGTTATCCTGATAAATGGGAAAACTATGATGGTTTGGTAACCAGTAGCGCAACTTTTTATCAGAACATTAGAAATGCCAATAAATGGGGTTATAATAAAATGGTGAACCAGTTGGGCAAACCTGTTGACAGAACCAAATGGGGGATGACGCCTCCAACAGTAAATGCCTATTATAGTCCGGTAATGAACGAGATTGTTTTTCCGGCAGGTATTTTACAGTTTCCATTTTTTGATCCAAAAGCTGATAATGCCGTAAATTATGGTGGAATTGGAGCAGTAATCGGTCATGAAATGTCTCATGGTTTTGATGATCAAGGTAGCCAGTACGATAAAGACGGTTCTTTGCGTAACTGGTGGACAGATGAAGACTTGGCTAAATTTAAGGTACTTACCACTAGGTTAGCTGATCAATATAGCGGTTATACCGTTTTAGATACCATCCATGTAAATGGCAAATTAACTTTAGGAGAAAATATTGGTGATTTGGGTGGCTTAAACGTTGCCTATGAGGCTTACAAAATGACGCCAGAAGGTAAATCATCTGAAAAAATCAACGGTTTTACACCAGATCAAAGATTCTTTTTAGCTTGGGCACAGGTTTGGAGAAGCAACACTTTGCCAGAAACAGCACAACAATTGATCAAAACAGATCCACATTCACCAGGACAGATCCGCGTAATCGGTCCAATTGTGAATATGGACGCTTGGTACAAAGCATTTAATGTACAACCCGGGGATAAATTATATAAATCTCCAGAAGAGCGCATTAAAATTTGGTAATCTTTAAAAAAGCCGGAATTAATTCCGGCTTTTTTAATTTTAGAGCTTAGTATTTTGATTCCAATACTTATATTTATAACAATTTTCTAATCTAATACGTTTTAATATTTATGATTAAAAAAGTCTTGACTTTTATTTCCTTTCTTTTTCCGTCAATATTATTTGCTCAAATTAAAAATGAGGATTATAAAGAAATGCTCGACAGTATTTATGCTCATTCTGTTCCCTTAATCACTGTAGATTCCCTCAAACATTTGAAAAATGCTTATGTGCTCGACACTAGGGAAAAAGACGAGTTTGAAGTGAGCCATCTAAAAAATGCCCGTAATGTAGGTTACATTTGGTTTGATATGCGTAAAGTTTACGATATCCCAAAAGATGCAACCATTGTGGTTTACTGTTCTGTTGGCTATAGAAGCGAGAAAATAGGAGAAAAACTCATTAAAGACGGTTATCATCATGTTTATAATCTTTACGGGAGTATTTTCGAATGGTCAAATGAAGGAAACCCTTTATACAAATCAAACGGAGTGCAAACCACCGAGGTACATACTTATAGCAAAAAGTGGTCTAAATGGCTAGATAAAGGCACTAAAGTATATTAGTAAGATAATTACTAGGGCGTTTAACACGCTTTCCCTGCCTGTCCGGCAGGCAGGCGCTAAATTTTTTTTGGTGAAAAACCAAAAAAGATGTCGCTCCTATCTCTACCTGTCGGTAGACAGGGTTAACGTAACCTTGCAGGAAACAAAATTTCAAACACAGCACAGTTTTTTAAATGTCAGAGCCAGAAGAATTACAAATTGTGAATACAGCCGATGGTTCCAAAACGGTTTATCATCCCATCATTAAAGAAAATTACCATAGCCGCAACGGGGCTTTGCAGGAAAGCAACCATGTGTTCTTAAATTCTGGTTTACGCTATTATTTAGCGGATAAACTGATGGAGAGCGTTTCTATACTAGAAGTAGGTTTTGGTACAGGTTTAAACTTTTTATTGACCCAAGACTTTTGTACTGCAAAAGAGCTTAAACTAGATTACGTTGGCTTAGAAGCTTACCCTTTAAGCTTTGATTTAATAGCGCAAACAAATTATCAAGAATTTGTTTCTACCGCCACTTGGGACCTTTTTAAACTATACTATACCAAAACGCTTACACAAAGCGTAATGATGAATGAATTCTGCAGTTTGCATATCGCCTGTATTGATGCAAGGCTTTATACTTCTCCCCTGTTATTTGATGTGATCTATTTTGATGCTTTTGCTTCTTCCAATCAGCCAGAATTATGGACCAAAGAATTTATTACCCATATTGTTAGTTTTTTAAAACCTGAAGGTGTATTTGTAACCTACGCCATAACCGGAGACCTGAAAAGAATTATGAAATCTTTAGGAATGAAAATTGAAAAAGCACCTGGCGCAGCCGGAAAAAGAGAAATGCTGAGAGCGGTTAAAGTTTAACCATTCTCTCTGCATGTCCTTGTCAACCTAAACAATATCAATTAAAAACAAACTCCTAGGGAAATATCTAAACGAGTAGATTGATCATTATTATAGCCTTTATCTATAACTTTATTCAGTCTAAAACCACCGAATAACTTTTTGTCTGTATTTAAATCTGCACCTATAGAAATAAAAGAAGGATCAGGATAATTTGGATCAACAACTTCATCTTGGGTTTTCCCTAAAGTAATATCATAGTTTACATAAGCATCCACCCACATAAAATTATTAATGCAATAAGAAGCCATAATAGCAGGACCGATTGCAAAATAATATCCCCTAGGGTCTTGGTTTTTATATCCAATACCCGGCTTATCATATCTATTACCAAAAAGGTAATCACCACCTGAAATACCCGGACTAATTATAAATTTATCTTTTGCAATCACATTAATATAAGCTTGTCCCCATCCTAAAAAACCTGCACCATGCGCATGGTCATCATATTTTTGTTTTTTATATACATTGTTTTTTAAATCTTTTGATAAATCAGTTACGTAAACAAGAAAATCACCTAAAGTAGGGTTTTCATAACGTGTTCTAACAGCCCAGGCATCTGGCCTATCACCCCTAAGGGCCACATTTACCGTAAACCCTTTAATATCAGCTGTATAAGTGCTATTGAAACTGGTACACCTGGCAAATACTTTAAGCCAGCCATCTTCAAAAGTTTCTAAATCCTCGAAACTCTGCGCATTGATGGAATTGCAACAAATCATTAATGCAGTTACTAACAACGATTTAATAAAATTCTTTTTCATCCTTTTCTTATTATGTTTATGATAGGATAAAATTAGGGATGTTAATACCTGATGAACTATGTAGAAATTGGTATTTTGGGCTAAGTATAAATACGGAGTAAAGTTTTGCTTGTAGCAAAACATGAAAATATTTATGGAGGAGGGCTTACCTCTAAACATTTGAAGAAATGGGACGATTAGAGGATCAATAGAAGCAAAAGCTTTAAATAGAAATCTTCCATTATAGGGGATTATTTTTTACGAGCGTCTACTTTTCTTCTTTTATAGGCTAATAGTAAAGTGTTATTGCGCCACCACTAAAGGTTTTGGTCTTGATGAATTTAAGAATAGTCCTGTCATTTATATTTTCAAATAATGCTAATCCACTTCCTGCAATAACAGGATGAATACAAAGTTGGAATTCATCAATCAAATGAAGCCTCATGAGCTGGATGATCAAACTCCTACTGCCCACTAAAATATCTTTACCCACTTGTTTTTTAAGTGCTAAAACTTCCTCTTCAAGGTATTGAGTTGCCAACTTTGCGCTTTTCCATTCTACATTTTTAAGTGTGTGTGAAAAAACAATTTTGGGAACCTTATCTATTGCCACGGCAAAGTCGTCCATTGACTTTTCACCTGAAGGGTTTTCTAATAAAGTTTGCCAAAAACCCATCAGTTCATAGGTTATTCTACCGTAAAGAACAGTGTCCGCATTGCTTAACAAGTGAGCATAGTGCTCATGTATTTCTTCATCCGGAATTCCAGCTGTATGGTCGCAAAATCCGTCAATTGTCATGTTGATTGCTGCTATTACCTTTCTCATATTTTGTTTTATTTTAGTTAGTTGAGGTTGTTGCTTAATATTAAGGGCTAACGTTTCGGTGCTTGGCGAGGTTGATAAGTTGGATACGGATTATTTTGACGTTAAAAATTCTCACTAAACACAAAAGTGAATTTACCACATAATTCGCAATCTCACTAAATACCTTTTACAGGAGGTCTTTTACTTATAAACTATATCATCATAACATTCTTTTCCACTAGGACATTCCTCTATTAAATTTGGAGAATAAAAGTTCATGAAACTCTAATTTTTTAAATATATAAAATTACAACTCACAATATAAGCTGCTAATATTTAGTACTATTCGATACTTCCCTTCTCTATAGGCATTTTGATTGCAATAACGATTGTTGATAATGCAATATTAACAGATACTTTATAGAGACCTTACAGAGACTTAATAGAAACTTTACTGATGTTTTTTATCTGTTAGCACTCTATTTTATACCTTTTATTTTTCTTTTATAACTATTTTAATTAACTTTAAATGAAGTACTTAAAGTTAATCATGGCAAAATATCAACAAGGGATACAAGGTCCTTTTAGCGGAAAAATAGGTGCGGTTG
>JBDSHZ010000044.1:0-3681 GCA_039918235.1 Pelobium sp. | reverse complement strand
GCGAAGCGCTCTAGCCAAATGAGCTAATCCCCCTTTTTTTAGAGATGCAAATATGTGAAATCTAAACGGATTAGGCAATACATTTAAGGGTTACCCGCTCAATTTTTTTTGTTGCAGTAATATAGTTTACAAAATATTTGTGTTAAAACAAAGAACTACCTGTTTGGTACAGGTAGTTTCTTAGGATATTAATTTATATCAAATTAATTTTTAAAAAGTTGCTTTAATATAGAAATCGGGGCTTCTAATTTAGTTTCATCAGATATTTCTCCTTTTGCTTCTTTAAAATTGAAATTTTTTATTTTAACCTCATTCTTGCCAAGAGTGTTAAGGTTAAAATGTTCAATTGTTGATTCATTAGCGTTTATTCCAGAACTTTCCATTTCAACCGTTGAATTATTTTGCGCTTTAATATTTAAATGTTCAAGATTAAGATTATTCATTTTTAGTGTAGATTTATCTAAATTGATATTCAGATTTTTGAATTGAGTTTTGTTATAAGGTTCATGGTTTGTGGTGTCTCCATTAACCACTTTAGCAGTTGTAATAGCTGAATATCCAATTGAGAAATAATTACAGTCCCTCAAATTTATGTTTAAGCTGTCTGATAATGAGACAAGATTTAAATAAGCAGTATTAAAGGCACTTATTTTTTTGAATTTTGGCGCATAAGTATTGATCATGATTCTATTTGCATAATTATCTATGGAAAGTCCGTTCTTAAAAAAGATATTTAATACCCCATTCTCCACTTTAAAGTCGAGATCTTTCATAAAATCATCTTGTATTTTAACCCCATAATTTTCATCCTGATTAAGATGTAGTTCTATACTGGAGTTGTTTGCATTAACGATGTTCACGGCATTAAAGGGTTCATTAATTACAATGGATGTTCTTCCTTTTGTCTTTTCTTTAAAGGGTTGGTTATTCAGAACCTGAGTGGTAAGGTAATCACTTGTACTATTCACCTTATAATATAACTTAGAGATCACCATCATTCCCATTAATGGAACTATGAAGAATAAAGTGGCTAAGGTTATCAATAATTTATTACTGTTCTTCATTTTTTTAAGCTTTAAAATTTTGTTCAACAAATGTTTGATAACGGGACTGCAATTCTTCAAAATCAATGTTTAGCAAATAAATATTTCTGAACAGATATGGCAGTTCGTCCTCCATGAAAGTGGTTTTTCTATATTCCTTCACTTTGGCAATGGCATTTTCCGCTAAAAAGAAACCGATTCCTCTTTTATTATGAATGATGCTTTTGGACTGTAATAGCTCATAAGTCCGCATGACGGTGTTAGGGTTTACCTCCAGGTTTACTGCCAACTCTCTCACTGATGGAACTTTTTCATCTGCTTTCCATTCTTCCAATAAAATATGTTCGCATACAAACTCTGCTATTTGCAGGTATATGGCTTTATGATCACTAAACTCCATCTTAAACCTCCTTTTCTCTAAGCCTTACATAAGCGATTGCCCAAAGCACCATGCTAATCACTGTTAAAAGGATGGTAAATCCCCATTCTAATTTTGTTCCGTCATTGAAATCAACTGCGCTCCTAATCATCGTCAGATTATTAAAAATTGCTTCTCCGGTATAGGCAAGAAAAGTGCCCCATATCCCAAAAAACACCATTAAACAGATCATCGTTTTTAAATATTGAAACTTATTGAAATAGATGGATCCCAAAAGAAAGATGCTGGAAATGAAGAACGGAACTACATAAAAAGGTTTAGGAAGTAATTTGAAATTTCTCTCAAAAAAATAACTGGGCTGTATTCTCTTGTTAACCACTTCCACTAAAGAAGAGGTCGTGGTATCCACTTCACTATATTGGTACATGTTTTTCAGCTTGCTCACAAAAGCCAGATCTATTAAATAAAATAATAGGAGATAAGTTAGAATGGTTAAAATCACCGAAAAAAGCAGACCGATTAGAAATTTTTCCAATGTGGAAGCAGGAAGTGTCAATTCTATAATAGCTTTTGGCTTTTGTCCCAT
Source organism: Pelobium sp. (assembly GCA_039918235.1). Classification (GTDB taxonomy): domain Bacteria; phylum Bacteroidota; class Bacteroidia; order Sphingobacteriales; family Sphingobacteriaceae; genus Pseudopedobacter. Next base: position 1,673 of record JBDSHZ010000044.1, on the reverse strand, counting down.
TGGAGCAAAATGTTGGCTTGTTGCTATGGTGAGCAAAAGTAGACCTAAAATCACGAAAAGTGGTTCTCTGAAACTTAATTTCAAGGTATAATTTAGACTATTATTAGAGAAGGAGTTTTTAATAAGGCCGAAATAGGTGAAACCATATATAAGGAGAATCACTCCGGCAACTATACCTAAGGTGATCAGTTGTATTTTGCCATACTCTAGCCAATGTCGCTTTATTAAAAGTCCAAAACGTTTTAAATTAAATGTATTGTTCATGATTAATAATTTTTTAATTAAAGATTTCTGCTAGTTTTTTACTTTCGATAAGAAGTGCATTAAAAAGCAGTTCTATGTCCAATTTGCTCTCTTGGTGATGGATGTTTGGAAAAACTGCCTGATAACCTGCTAAAGAAGGCTCAGAATAAATCACTGTATCATCCAGCTCTTTCACTCTTTTAAAACAAAGTTTTTCAGTGATTTCTTCCACAGAAGCTTTCAAAGCCACTTTGTTCTGGTTCAGCATAATCACTGTATCAATCAAATTGTCCAAATCTCTCACTTGGTGCGTAGATATAATGATGCAACGGTCATCGGTTAAAACCGAGGCCATAATTTTTCTGAACTGCGTTTTAGACGGAATGTCTAATCCGTTAGTGGGCTCATCCATGATAATTAACCTTGCCTGTGTAGCTAATCCAAAAGCAATAATGAATTTCTTCTTTTGTCCGTAACTCATGGAATTGAGTTTCTGCTCAGTTGGAATGTCAAACTCTTTTAAAAGAACCCCGAAATGTTGATGATCAAATTTTGGATAAAAAGGAGCTATTCCTTTCACATAATCTTTAATCTTAATGGCTGGAAGATCAAACTCTTCTGGAATAAAGCAGATTTCCTGTAGTAATGCTGGTTGTCTTTTTTTAGGATCAAATCCCATCACGTTCAAATTGCCACTTTGGGCATAAACCAATCCTGCAATATTTTTTAATAACGTAGATTTTCCGGCTCCATTCTCACCAAATAGTCCATAAATATGTCCACCTTCTAATTTCATACTTATATCCTTGAATAGTATTTTGTGCTTACTGTACCCAAAATTCAATTTGTTGACGTTAATCATTTGCCTAGTGTATTAGTTAAATAATACACTAAAGTATATATTTATTTTTATTCCGCAAATTATTTTGCATTTATTTAAAAATTAAATCTAATTATAACATCTTTAAGGAGATTTTAAATCCCTTTTGCGCTCATTAATATGTATTTATGATAGGGCTAGGTTTAAAGGTTTCCACCTATGGCATAGCCTTTGTTTACCACTTATAAAAAAAAGAGAGATGAGAGTGGCGCTAAATATTATATCAATTGTGTTTATCCTGGGATGGATTTTAGGCATCTTTGTTTTTGCAGCTGGATTACTGATACATGTCCTTTTGATATTGGCTATATTTTCCTTCATTATAAATTTTCTGACAAAGCCAATTTAGATTCAATATAGCTTAAGATTTAAAGAAACATAAATCGCTTTACTCATTCCGTCAAAATTCTATCAAAAATTCCCATCTTTTATTCAAAACATATTTTTCAAACTATCTTTGCGTTTATTTTATAAAATAAAAATGAAAAAAGTATTCTATACCTATATTCTCCTATTAACAGCTGTCATCTATCTTTCATCCTGTAGTACT